>NZ_JBKZWT010000074.1:0-14844 GCF_047759905.1 Sinomonas sp. G460-2
TGCTCCCCCGGCGCGTACCGGCGCAGCGCAACGGGTTGCGGGAGGCCGAGGCGCTTGGCGAGGTCTCGGCCCCAGCCGCGGCTCACGAACGCTGTGTACTTGTCTGTCATGTCGCTCCCCCTCAGCGAGCCTCGAGCACGGCGGCGACGCCAAGCCCGCCAGCGGCGCACACCGAGATGAGGCCGCGAGCCGGCCGCCCGCCGACCTCTCCCCGTTCGTGCAGCTGCTTCGCGAGCGAGGCGACGATGCGCCCGCCCGTCGCGGCGAACGGATGACCCGCCGCGAGCGACGAGCCGTTGACATTGAGTTTGGCCCGGTCGACCTTGCCGAGCGCACCGTCGAGTCCGAGGCGCTCGCGGCAGAACTCCTCGTCTTCCCACGCCGCGAGATGCGAGAGGACGGTGCCCGCGAAGGCCTCGTGGATTTCGAAGTAGTCGATGTCCTCGAACGTGAGCCCGAGCCGACCCAGCAGCCGAGCAACGGCGAACACGGGCGCCATGAGGAGCCCATCCTTGCCATGCACGAAGTCCACCGCGGCGGCCTCTCCGTCCACGATGTCCGCGAGGATCGGAAGGTCGCGGGACTGCGCCCATTCCTCCGAGGCGAGAAGGACCGTTGACGCGCCATCCGTGAGAGGCGTCGAATTGCCCGCGGTCATCGTCGCGCGGTCGCCGAGCTGGCGGCCGAACACGGTCTTGAGCTTAGCGAGCTTCTCGAGGGACGTGTCGGCCCGGAGGTTGCCGTCCTTCGTCAGACCGCGGTACGGGGTCACGAGGTCGTCGAAGAAGCCCCGCGAGAAGGCCTCCGCGAGGTTCCGGTGGCTCGCGAGGGCGAGCTCGTCCTGGGCCTCGCGGGTGATCTTCCACTGCGCGGTCGTGAGGGCCTGGTGTTCGCCCATCGAGAGACCCGTGCGAGGCTCGTTTGTGCCCGGGGCGACCGGAGAGATGTCCTTGGGGCGGATCTTCGAGACGGCCTTGAGCTTCTGCTGGAGTGTCTTGGCCCGGTTGAGCTCGAGGAGAGCGTGGCGCAGGCCTTCGCTCACCACGATGGGCGCGTCGGACGCGCTGTCGACGCCGCCCGCGACGGCAGACTCGATGCGCCCGAGCTTGATCTTGTCGGAGAGACCGAGAACGGTCTCGAGGCCCGTCGCGCAGGCCTGCTGGACGTCGTAGGCAGGCGTTTCCGGGGACAGGGCTGAGCCGAGCACGGCCTCGCGGGTCAGGTTGAAGTCACGCGAATGCTTGAGCACGGCGCCCGCGGCGACCTCGCCGATGCGCTCGTCCTGGAGGCCGAAGCGGGCCACGAGGCCGTCGAGGGCCGCCGTCAGCATGTCCAGATTCGAGCTCATCGCGTAGGCGCCGTTGGTGCGAGCGAACGGGATGCGGTTGCCGCCAACGACGACGGCCTTGCGCACAGTGGACATCATGCCTCCGTAAACGTGGGCTGGGCGGGCGCCCAGCCACTGAATGATGTGAGCCGAGTTACCGATACCAAGCGTACCTGATACGCTGGGTATCGTGAACCTCCCCCGAGCGGCGCGCACCGCGGCGCGCGCACCCGAGTCTTCAACGCACGACGGCGCCTCCGCGGCTCCCGTCGACGGCCGCACCGCGCGCTGGGCAACCCACCGCGAGGAGCGCAGGACGGAACTCATCCGCTCGGCACGCCGAGCCGTCCATCGTCTGGGCTCCGAGGTGCCCATGGAGGACATTGCCACGGCGGCGGGGACCTCGAAGTCGGTCTTCTACCGATACTTCGGCGACAAGGCCGGACTCCAGGCGGCCATGGGCGAACTCGTCCTCGCGCAGATGCAGGCCCGTATCGGCGAGGCTGCGCGCACGGCGCAGACGCCGCACGAGGGCCTCCGGGCCATGGTCACGGCCTACCTCGGCATGGCCGCGAGCTCGCCCAACGTGTACGAGTTCGTCACGCGTGTCCCGTCCGGCGGCCCGGCCGACGCCGAAGCCGGCGCCGCGTTCGGAAGCTTCTTCGACGCCGTCGGCGGCATGATCGAGGAGCCCATGCAGCGGCTCCTCGCGCCGGGCAGCCACGCGACGATCCTGTACTGGCCCGCCGCCGCGATGGGACTTGTCCGCGCCGCCGGCGAGCGTTGGCTCGAAACCCCCGAGACCTCATCCAAACCCACCCTCGACGCCATGGCCGCGATGATCGCCGATTGGCTCTTCGCCGGCATCGTCGCCGAGGCAGACAGCACGAATCCCAGCAAGGAGCAGCCATGACAGAACTCGCCTCCGACGCCCCAGAGACCGCGGCGGACCTCGTCGAGGACGCGGTCGAGGCCTCCGACGGTGCCCGCATCGACGTCGAGGCGCTCGGCGAGCAGCTCCTCGGAGCCTGGGCGGCCACGCGTCGGGTGGCGCGTGAGCTCGCCGGCCAGGCCGAGCTGCACAAGCTCGAAGGGCTCACACATCACGAGCACCGCGAGCGCGTGTTTAGCCAGCTCAAGTACCTCGTGGACCACAAAGCCGTGCACCGGGCGTTCCCGAAGGAGCTCGGCGGCGACGAGGACCACGGCGGCAACATCGCAGGCTTCGAGGAACTCGTCACGGCCGACCCGTCGCTCCAGATCAAGGCGGGCGTCCAATGGGGACTCTTCGGCGCCGCGGTCCTGCACCTCGGGACCGAGGAGCACCATGCGAAGTGGCTTCCCGGCATCATGTCGCTCGACGTGCCCGGCTGCTTCGCGATGACGGAGATCGGCCACGGCTCGGACGTCGCGAGCATCGCGACGACTGCAACCTACGACCTCGAGACCGAGGAGTTCGTGATCCACACGCCGTTCAAGGCGGCGTGGAAGGAGTTCATCGGCAACGCGGCCAAGGACGGCCTTGCGGCGGTGGTCTTTGCCCAGCTCATCACGAAGGGCGTCAACCACGGCGTCCACGCGCTCTACGTGCCGCTGCGCGACCCGGATACGAAGGAGTTCCTCCCGGGCGTGGGCGGCCAGGACGACGGGGTCAAGGGCGGCCTCAACGGGATCGACAACGGGCGCCTGCACTTCGACCACGTCCGCGTACCGCGGACGAATCTGCTCAACCGCTACGGCTCGGTGGCCGCGGACGGCACGTACTCCTCGCCGATCGCAAGCCCGGGCCGGCGCTTCTTCACGATGCTCGGCACGCTCGTGCAGGGCCGCGTCTCGCTCGACGGCGCCGCGACAGCCGCGTCGAAGCTCGGCCTCACCGCGGCGATCCGCTACGCGTCCGAGCGCCGGCAGTTCAACGCCTCCTCGGAGACCGCCGAGGAGGTGCTCCTCGACTACCAGCGCCACCAGCGGCGGCTCCTCCCCCGGCTCGCGACGGTCTACGCGATGAACTTCGCGCACGAGCAGCTCCTCGAGAAGTTCGACGGCGTCTTCTCCGGCCGGGCCGACACGGACAAGGACCGCCAGGACCTCGAGACGCTCGCCGCGGCCCTCAAGCCCCTCGCAACATGGAACGCGCTCGACATCCTCCAGGAGTGCCGCGAGGCGTGCGGGGGCGCGGGGTTCATCATGGAGAACCGCTTCGCGTCCCTGCGCTCCGACCTCGACATCTACGTGACGTTCGAAGGCGACAACAATGTGCTGCTCCAGCTCGTCGCGAAGCGGCTCCTGAACGACTACGCCAAGGAATTCCGGAGCATGGGCGTGGGCGCGCTCGCGAAGTTCGCGCTCGGCCAGGCCGCCGGAGTGGCCTACAAGACGGGGCTCGGGGCCGTCGCGCAGTTCGTGCGGGACAGCGGGCGCGCCCAGCGAGCGGCGCTCGCCCTGCGCGACGAGGACACGCAGCGGCTCCTGCTCGCCGACCGGGTCCAGACGATGGTCGCCCAGGTCGCGCAGGCCCTCCACGGCGCCAACAGGCTCCCGCAGGACCAGGCGGCCGCACGCTTCAACGCCCACCAGAATGAGCTCATCGAGGCCGCGCGGGCGCATGCCGAGCTCCTTCAGTGGGAGGCCTTCACCGAGGCGCTCGCCGAAATCGAGGACCCCGGCACGAAGAAGGTGCTCACGTGGCTGCGGGACCTCTTCGGGCTGACCCTCATCGAGAAGCACCTCGCGTGGTACCTCATGAACGGCCGCCTGAGCATGCAGCGCGGGCGCACCGTCGGCGAGTACATCAACCGGCTCCTCGCGCGGCTTCGCCCCCACGCCCTGGACCTCGTCGACGCGTTCGGCTACGGCCCCGAGCATGTCCGCGCGCCCATCGCGACCGGCGCCGAGGCCGAGCGTCAGGATGAGGCGGCCGAGTACTACGCGGCGCTGCGCGCCTCGGGGGCCGAGCCGCGGCGCGAGAAGCAGGCCAAGGCTGCCAAGAGCACGGCCTGAGCTAACCCCGCTCACATGTTCGCTCTGGGCCGCCGCAGCGAGCCTTCCACGCCCCCGCGGCCGGGTCTAGCCTGAGGGCAAGGCCCGGCCACGGGGACCGGGCACGCCTCAAGGAGGATGCCATGGGAGATGGATGGGCCCGCCGTGGGCCCTGGGACATGCCCGTCCCGCCGCCGTTCCGCCGCTTCGGGTTCCCTGAGCACGTTCGCCGCTTCATGGAGGGCGACTGGGAGACGGGGTGGCTGCGCGTCGAGGAATTCCGCGACGGCGACGACCTCGTCGTGAGGGCCGAGGTGCCCGGCGTTGACCCCGAGACGGACGTCGACGTGACCGTCCGAGACGGCGAGCTGAACATCCGGGCCGAGCGTCAGGAGAACAGCGAGAACGCGGGCAAGGAGGGCTACCGCTCGGAATTCCGCTACGGCTCGTTCTCCCGCAGCGTCCAGCTCCCGCGGGGCGCCCGCCAGGACGACATCCGGGCGAGCTACAAGGACGGCGTGCTCGAGGTCCGCGTTCCGTCCGCACCCGAAAGCGGCCCCGGGCCGACCAAGGTCAACGTGAGCCGGGACTAGCCTGGGCGACCAACGACGACGGCGAGCCTGCCGCGCAGGGGGCTCGCCGCCGTCGTTCGCTGGCTCTCTCCTAGGCGAGAACCGAGCGGTAGACGTCGAGGGTCGACTGGCCGATCGTGTCCCACGAGAAGTTCTGCTCGGCGCGCACGCGGCCCGCCTCCCCCATCGCGCGAGCCCGCGCAGGGTCGGAGACGACCTCGGTGAGCGCAGCGGCGAAGTCGGTCACGAACTTGTCGGGGTCCAGCGGCGTGCCGGTCCCGTCGCTCACCTGCTCGATCGGCACGAGCAGTCCTGTCGCGCCGTGCTCAACGACCTCCGGGATGCCACCCGTCGCCGTCGCGACGACGGCGGCGCCGCAGGCCATCGCCTCGAGGTTCACGATGCCGAGCGGCTCGTAGATGCTCGGGCACGCGAACGCCGTCGCGTGGCTCAGGACCTGGATGAGCTCGGCGCGCGGGAGCATCCGCTCGATGAGGATGACGCCCTCGCGCTCCGCCTTGAGCCCGTCGATGAGGGCTGCGGTCTCCCGCGCGAGCTCGGGAGTGTCCGCCGCACCGAGGCACAGGACGAGCTGGACGTCGGCGGGGAGCTTCGCGGCCGCACGGAGGAGGTACGGGACGCCCTTCTGGCGCGTATTGCGCCCCACGAAGACGACCGAGGGCTTCTCGGGGTCGATCCCGAGGGCGCGGATGAGGTCGGAGCCCTCGTCGCGGCCCCAGCGCGAGACATCGATGCCGTTGTGGACCACGCGCACCTTCGCCGGGTCGACGTCGGGGTAGCAGCGCAGAATGTCGTCGCGCATGCCGTGGGAGACGGCGATGATGGCCGCCGCCGCCTCGTACGCCGTCTTCTCGACCCACGACGAGAGCCGGTAGCCGCCGCCGAGCTGCTCGGCCTTCCACGGCCGCAGAGGCTCGAGGCTGTGCGCGCTCAGCACGTGTGGGATGCCGTACAGGATCGAAGACACGTGCCCGGCCATGTTCGCGTACCACGTGTGCGAATGGACCACGTCCGCGCCCGACACTTCGGGGACGATGTCGACGTCGATGCCGAGCGTCTGGAGCGCAGCGTTGGCGCTCGCGAGCTGCGACGGGACCTGATGGGAGGTGACGGACGCGCCGTCGACCTTGGGCTCGCGTGGCGCGCCGAAGGCATGGACCCGCAGATCCACCTCCCGCGCAAGGACCTTGCTGAGCTCAGCGACGTGTACCCCGGCACCGCCGTAGATCTCCGGGGGAAATTCCTTGGTCACAATGTCAATTCGCACGGCACCAACGTAGTCGCTGCCCGGTAGGTGTTCTAGTGTGAACCCGGAGGCATCCTCCAACGACGGAGGGGCCCGGGACTGACCGGAAGACTGAAGACGGGGGTTGCGCAATGGCGCCAAAGAGAGTTTTGGCTATCGTCTTGGCCGGTGGAGAGGGCAAGCGGCTCATGCCGCTCACGGCCGACAGGGCCAAACCGGCCGTGCCATTTGCCGGGTCATACCGGCTCATCGACTTCGCGTTGTCCAATCTGGTGAACTCCGGGTACCGGCACATCGTTGTCCTCACCCAGTACAAGTCGCACAGCCTCGACCGCCACATCTCGGAGACGTGGCGGCTTTCGACTCTTCTGCAGAACTACGTCGCGTCCGTGCCGGCCCAGCAGCGCGTGGGGAAGAGCTGGTTCCTCGGCAGCGCCAACGCGATCTACCAGTCGCTCAACCTCATCAAGGATGAAAAGCCGGACATCGTCGTCGTGGTCGGCGCCGACCACGTCTACCGGATGGACTTCTCCCAGATGGTGGAGGCACATATCGCCTCGGGGGCCAAGGCGACCGTCGCCGCGGTGCGGCAGCCGCTCAGCATGGCCAACCAGTTCGGCGTGATCGAGACCGACGCGGCGGATCCCACCCGGATCGGCGCGTTCGTCGAGAAGCCGGCGACGACGCCAGGCCTCCCCGACGCGCCCGACCAGTTCCTCGCGTCGATGGGCAACTACGTCTTCGACTCCGACGCGCTCGTCGAGGCGCTCAAGCACGACGCCGAGCGGCTCGACACGAAGCACGACATGGGCGGCGACATCGTTCCGCACTTCGTGGAGCGCGGCGAGGCCGGCGTGTACGACTTCACGCGGAACGAGATCCCCGGATCGACCGAACGCGATCGCACCTATTGGCGCGACGTGGGCACCATCGACTCGTTCTACGACGCCCACATGGACCTCATCTCGCCGCTGCCCGTGTTCAACCTGTACAACTCGCAGTGGCCCATCTACACGCGGCAGAGCGTTTCCCCGCCCGCGAAGTTCGTGCGCGGCCTCGGCGGGCGGGTCGGATTGGCGCTCGATTCGATCGTCTCGAGCGGTGTGGTCGTGACCGGCGGCTCCGTCGAGGGCTCCGTCCTCTCGCACGACGTCCGGATCAACGCCGGCGCGCGCGTCCTCGACTCTGTGCTCATGGACGGCTGCCTCGTAGGCGAGGGCGCAGTGGTGAACCGTGCCATCCTCGACAAGAACGTCGTGGTGCCGCCTGGGGCGACGGTCGGCCTCGACCCGAAGCTCGACAAGGAGCGCGGCTTCCAGGTCACCGATTCCGGGATCACCATTCTGGCCAAGGACCAGCACGTGCCCGAGCCCGACGAAGATGAGCGCAAGCTCGCGTCCGCGTGGTCCTCCAAGCACCCTGCGGACTTCGAGGACCGCGTCGCCTCAACGGCCGACGGCGCACGGCTGGCCAGCGCTGGAAGCGGCACCGCCGCCTCCCTTGGCGACGAAACGCCTGCGGAGGATGGGCGCACGGGCGAGGGGGCGCCGTCGTCCGCCCCGGAAGCAGCGGAGGCTCGGCCTCGGTAGACTAGGAGGCCATGAGCTTCACCGATCCCGCGCCCTTCGAGGAATTGACCCCGGAGGAAATCCAAGCCTGCCTCAAGGTACTCGGAACCATCCACGAGTACGACGAGGAGCACCCGGATTTCGTTGCCGTGCGTCGCGCCACGGGCAAGATGTTCAAGGCGCACCGCCGGTTCTCGAGGAGCCAGAAGCGGGACGCGGTCGCCGCCGCCGACCGGGCCGTCATCGCGCAGACGGCCACGGCGGCGCCGGATCGGATCGATGACGAGACCAAGGGCAACAAGCTCACGTCCTCGGCCACGGGGGAGGTCGCGGGGCACCTCCTCCGGCCGCGAGCGTGCTACATCTGCAAGCAGCCGTACACGCAGGTCGACGCGTTCTACCACCAGCTGTGCCCCGAATGCGCCGCGTTCAGCCACGAAAAGCGGGATGCCCGGACCGATCTGACCGGCCGGCGCGCGCTGCTCACGGGCGGGCGCGCGAAGATCGGCATGTACATCGCGCTACGGCTCCTGCGCGACGGCGCCCACACGACCATCACGACGCGCTTTCCCAAGGACGCCGCGCGCCGGTTCGCGGCCATGGAGGACAGCGCGGACTGGCTTCACCGACTCCGGATCGTGGGAATCGACTTACGCGACCCGTCCCAGGTCATCGCGCTCGCGGACTCCGTGGACGCCGAGGGGTCGCTCGACATCATCATCAACAACGCGGCCCAGACGGTTCGCCGCTCCCCCAACGCGTACAGGCCGCTCGCCGATGCGGAGGACGAGCCGCTGCCCGCCGAGCTTCTGGCCTCGAACGGCGGGCCGGAGCTGCTCACGTTCGGCCACGCTCATGATCGGCACCCCCTCTCCATCGCGGGGAGCGTGAGCGGGCACCCCGTGCTCGCGCCCGATGCCGTGACGGCGCTCGCGCTCTCGACCGGGTCCGCGACGCTCGAGCGGATCGAGGCCGGGACGGCGATTGACGCTGGCGGGCTCGTGCCGGATGTGGCGAAGATCAACTCGTGGACGCAGGTCGTGGATCAGGTGGATCCGCTCGAGCTTCTCGAGGTCCAGCTATGCAACGTCACAGCGCCCTTCCTCCTCATTAGCCGGCTCCGCGAGGCCATGCGACGGTCGACGGCGCGGCGCAAGTACATCGTCAACGTCTCCGCGATGGAGGGTCAGTTCGGGCGCAAGTACAAGGGGCCCGGTCACCCCCACACGAACATGGCCAAGGCCTCGCTCAACATGCTCACCCGCACGAGCGCGGGCGAAATGTTCACGACGGACGGCATTCTCATGACGGCCGTCGACACCGGGTGGATTACCGACGAGCGGCCGCACTACACCAAGGTGCGGCTCGCCGACGAGGGCTTCCACGCTCCGCTGGATCTCGTCGACGGCGCGGCTCGAGTGTACGACCCGATCGTGATGGGCGAGGCTGGCACGGACCTGTACGGGGTGTTCCTCAAGGACTACAAGCCCTCCCCCTGGTGACTCCGCGTTGCGGGGTCCCGTCCCCACCGTGAACTGGACCCCACAACGTTAGGCGAGGCGGGTCAGCTCTACCGACACGTCCAGATGCGAACCCCCGCCGCCCGAGAGGATTCCCTTGAGCGGCGGCACGTCGCGATAGTCGCGGCCGCGCGCCACGGTCACATGGAAGTCGCCCGCTGGCTTGTGATTCGTCGGGTCCCAACTCCGCCACTCGCCGTCCCACCATTCGAGCCACGCATGGGACTGCCCGGCAACAACCTCGCCGACGTCCGCCGTCGACCGCGGGTGAAGGTACCCCGAGATGTACCGCGCCGGGATCCCGATGCTCCGGAGTGAGCCGATCGCAAGGTGAGCGAGGTCCTGGCACACGCCTTGGCGCTGGTTCCACGCCTGCTCGGCATCCGTCGTGACGCCGGTGGAGCCGGGCATGTAGCGCATCTCGCCGCGCAGCCAGTCGAAGACCGCATGTGCAGCCGCGTTCGGATCGAGCCCCTCGACGATGCCCGGGACGTGCCCGAGCACCTCCGAGCCGGGACCGGACAGCCGCGACTGTGGAAGCCAATCGCTGAACTGGTCCTCGATCTCGGAACTTCGCAGCTTCTCCCAGGGAACCACCGAACCCTCGGTGGGGACGCGCTCGACGCGGTGCACCTCGACGGTCGTAGTGGACGTGACCTCGAGGTACTCGTGCGGGATCTGCATGTCGAACGCTGTGACGCGTGTGCCCCAGTAGTCCTTGTACGAGCTCACGGCCGCCTGCGACGGCAGAACGCGCACCTGCGACTCGAGCACCACCTGCTGAGGCTCCGTCAGCGGCGTCATGCGCGCCTCGTTGTAGCTCAGCGTGACGCGCTGGTTGTAGCGGTAGGCCGTCCGATGGACGATCCTCAGCCGGGTCATGACACCTCTCCCACCCAGGCCTGTTCGTCGGCCTGATTGAAGTACTTGCGCGAAATGGCGTCCGAGGCCTGCGCAACGGCACGCTGCACGCGCTCCATGTGCTCGGGCAGTTCGTTCATGAGGTCGTCCGTCCGGTGGAACTCGAGGAACGTGCGCGCCTGGCCGACGATGCGGCGGGCGTCGTTGATGAGGCCGAGGCGCGTGTCGGAGGGGTCGAGCTTCGCGAGGGAATCGTCGGCGTCCCGCAGGGCGTACACGATCGAGCGGGGGAAGAGCCGGTCCATGAGCAGGAACTCGGCGGCGTGCCGGTCATCGAACGCGGCGCGGCGAGTCCGCAAGAAGGACTCGTAGGCGCCCGCGCAGCGGAGCATGTTGACCCACGACATCCCAGCGGTGTGGACCTCGCGCGTCGAGAGCATGCGCGCCGTCATATCGGCGCGCTCGAGCGAGCGCCCGAGCACGAGGAAGAGCCAGCTCTCGTCGTGGCTCATCGTCGTGTCCGTGAGGCCGCCCACCATGGCCGTCCGCTCAAGGACCCAGTGGCAGAACCGATAGGTGCCCACCACGTCCTTGCGGTGCTGGCTCAGGCCGTAATAGGTCGTGTTGAGGCACTCCCAGAGGCTCGACGACACGGTCTCGCGCGCACGCCGGGCGTTCTCGCGCGCCGCGCCGAGGGAACCAGCGATCGACGTCGCGTGACCCCGGTCGTACGCAAGGGCATGCAGCAACTCGGGGAGGCCGAAGTTCTCGCGATCCGGCCGCGAGCCCATGACAGCGAGGAGCTCCTTCGCGACGCTGTGCTGGTCCTCGGGCGGGAGGTGGTTGAGGCGCTCAAGATGCACGTCGAGGATGCGCGCGGTCCCGTCCGCGCGCTCGACGTAGCGCCCGATCCAGAACAGAGATTCAGCGATGCGGCTAAGCAAGGAAGCCTCCTCGTGTGGTCGGGGCCATGCGGTTGGCGTGCGCGGTACGGTTGGCGTGCGCGGTACGGCTGGCGCGGGGCGGGTTGAGCGGACGACGGCGGTGCACGCTCACTGCTGCTGTTCCGCCTGCCGGTCCCGCCAGCTGCTCTCTACGGGCCACACGCTCGTGCGCTCCCGGATACTGATCGAGTGCCTCGGCTCCGCCTCAATGGGAACGTTGCGGGATTCCGCGAGCACCCACGTGTCCTTGGACCCGCCGCCTTGGCTCGAGTTCACGATGAGGCTCCCCTCCTTGAGCGCAACGCGGGTGAGGCCGCCAGGCAGAACCCACACGTCGTCGCCGTCGTTCACCGCGAAGGGGCGGAGGTCCACGTGACGCGGGCCGAACTTGTCTCCGCTGAGAGTCGGCACTGTGCTGAGCTGGAGCACGGGCTGGGCGATCCAGCCGCGCGGATCGGCGACGAGCTGCTGACGGAGCGTCGCGAGCTCCTCCCTCGTCGCGTCCGGCCCGATGACCAGGCCCTTGCCGCCCGACCCGTCGACGGGCTTGACTACGAGCTCGTCGAGCCGATCGAGGACCTCCTCGCGCGCGGCGTCCTCCTCAAGGCGGAACGTGTCGACGTTCGCGATGATCGGGTCCTCGTTCAGGTAGTAACGGATCAGATCGGGCACATAGGAGTACACGAGCTTGTCGTCCGCGACACCGTTGCCCACCGCGTTCGCGATCGTTACCCCACCGGCGCGCGCGGCGTTGACGAGGCCAGGGCAGCCGAGCATCGAATCCGAACGGAATTGGAGCGGGTCGAGGAAGTCGTCATCGATCCGCTTGTAGATGACGTCGACGCGCTGCTCGCCCGCCGTCGTCCGCATGTACACGCGGTTGCCGCGGCAGATGAGGTCGCGGCCCTCGACGAGCTCAACGCCCATGAGGCCCGCGAGAAGGGTGTGCTCGAAGTACGCGGAGTTGAAGACGCCCGGGGTGAGGACCACGACGGTCGGATCGTCGACTCCGGCGGGGGCGGTCTTCCGCAGCGCCGAGAGCAGGCGGCGAGGATATTCCTCGACCGGGCGGATGGGCTGCTGGCTGAACGCCTCCGGGAGGCCCTTGGCCATGGCACGCCGGTTCTCGAGGACGTAGCTGACTCCGGACGGGACCCGAACGTTGTCCTCGAGCACGCGGAACGTGCCCGCGCCGTCGCGGACCACGTCAATGCCCGAGATGTGCACCCGGACGCCCCCGGCCGGCTCGAAGCCGTGCACCTGGCGGTGGAAGTGCTTGCTCGACGTGATGATGCGCCGCGGGACCACGCCGTCCGCCGCAACGGACATCTTGCCGTAGACATCGTTGAGGAACGCCTCGAGGGCGCGGACACGCTGCGCGACGCCGCGCTCCAGCACGCCCCACTCCGTCGCGGAAATGACCCTCGGGACAAGGTCGAGGGGGAACGGCCGCTCCTCCCCCGCGTAGTCGAACGTGACGCCGCGGTCCAGGAACGTGCGCGCCATCGAATCAGCGCGCGAACTGACGTCGGCGAGGTCGAGACTGGCCAGGGCTCCGGCGAGCTGACGGTACATGGGTCGCGCCACTTGGTCGGGCGCGAACATCTCGTCGTAGGCACCGGTGCGTGCCGCGGCCACGGCGTAATCCTCGAACAGATCCGACATGGAGACAGCTTTTCACCATTCGGCGGCTCGCGCATGTCCGGCCGGTTTCCGGCGTGTTTCCGGGCCCCCGGCGCGCCGCGGTGCCAGATACACATGGTTGAATGTCCGCGTGTCCACCGAGAACCTGAGCCGCGATGAGGCCGCCCAGCGGGCCAGCCTCATCACCGTCGAGTCGTATCGCATCACCTTGGACCTGCGCTCCGCCGAGGACCCCGCAAGCACCGCGTTCGCGACAGAGAGCATCATCGAATTCCGGGCCGAGCGCGATGCCGAGACCTTCGTGGACTTCGCTGGCGAGGCGGTCACGGGCCTCGTGCTCAACGGCCGCACGCTCAACGAGGCTCAAGCGCACGACGGCGCGCGGATCCGCCTCACGGGGCTCGCCGAGCACAATCGCCTCGAGGTCAGCGGACTCGCGCGGTACAGCCGCACGGGCGAGGGCCTCCACCGCTTCGTGGACCCGGCGGACGGCCGAACCTACCTCTACACCCAGTGCGAGCCGGCTGACGCGCGGCGCTATTTCGCGAACTTCGAGCAGCCCGACCTCAAGGCGACCTTCGCGTTCAGCGTCTTCGCCCCCGCCGACTGGGTCGTCAGTGCGAACGGCGCGCCCGCGGGCAAGGTGAGCGTTCGCTGCGAAACGGGGGAACCCGCCGTCGCCCGTTGGGACTTCTCCCCCACGCCGCGCATGCCCAGCTATCTCGCCGCGGTCCTCGCGGGCCCGTACCACCGGGCCGACGACGAGTGGGTGGGCACAGCGGACGACGGCGGCCGGCTCACCATTCCCCTCGCGGCCTACTGCCGCGCGTCGCTCGCGCCCCATTTCGACGCCGACCGCATCTTCGAGCTCACGAAGCGGGGCCTCGAGTTCTACCACTCCGTGTTCACGCCCGCCTATCCCTGGGGGAAGTACGAACAGGCGTTCGTGCCCGAGTACAACCTCGGCGCCATGGAGAATCCGGGGCTCGTGACGTTCACCGAGCAGTACGTGTTCGCGTCGCGGGCCGCTGATTCGCAGTACGAGGCGCGCGCCAACACGCTCATGCACGAGATGGCGCACATGTGGTTCGGCGACCTCGTGACGATGCGCTGGTGGGACGATCTGTGGCTCAAGGAATCGTTCGCCGAGTTCATGGGCACGCTCGCGGTGGATCGGGCCACCGACTGGAGGACGTCGTGGGTGAACTTCGCGAACCGCCGGAAGGCGTGGGCGTACGTGCAGGACCAGCTCCCCACGACCCACCCGATCGTCGCCGACATCCCCGACCTCGAGGCCGCCGAGCAGAACTTCGACGGCATCACGTACGCCAAGGGCGCTTCCGTGCTCAAGCAGCTCGTGGCCTACGTCGGCGAGGACGCGTTCTTCGCCGCGGCGCGCGAGTACTTCGCGAAGCACGCGTTCGGCAACACGACCCTGGCCGACCTGCTCGACGCGCTGGGGCGCGCATCGGGCCGGCCCATGGACACGTGGGCCGCCGCGTGGCTTCAGACGGCAGGACTTCCCGTGCTCGAGCCCGAGATCGAGTACGACGGCGGCGGGCGGCTCGCCCGGGTGGCGCTGCGGCAGATCGCGGTAGATCCCGTGTCCGGCCGGAACGTGCCTCGGCCCCATCGCCTGCGGGTGGGGCTCTATTCGCGCGCCGCGGCCGGCGAGCTCCTGCGCACACGCAGCGTCGAGGTGGACCTCGTGGGCGAGCTCACGGAGCTCCCCGAACTGACCGGCGTCGAGTCCCCGGACCTGCTGCTCGTCGACGACGAGGACCTCACGTACGCCAAGGTCCGGCTCGACCCCGCGTCGGAGCGGACGGTCCGCGCGTCGCTCGGGGACGTGTCGGATCCGCTGGCTCGCGCGCTCTGCTGGACCGCCCTCTGGCACGGCGCGAGGGACGGCGTCTCCCCCGCCCGCGACTACGTGCGCGCCGTCGCCCGGTTCGGGCCTGCCGAGACGACGATCGGCGTTCTCCTCACGGTGCTCGACAACGCGCGTCACGCGATCGAGCGTTATTCGAGCGCCTCGGAGCGGGACGCGCTGCGCAACGAATATCTCGCAGCCGCCGCGGCCCACCTCCGAGCCGCCGAACCAGGGTCAGACCAGCAGCTCGCGTGGGCCAGGGCCCTCGCGAAGGGCAGCCGGTTCGGCG
>NZ_JBKZWT010000075.1:0-14769 GCF_047759905.1 Sinomonas sp. G460-2
CGCCCCGACGCGATCCTCGCCGGCAATGACCTCGTGGCGATCGGCGCCCTACAGGTGCTCATGGGCGAGGGCGGGCTGCGCGTACCCGAGGACATGGCGATCGTGGGCTACGACGACATCGATTTCGCGAGCGCCGCCGTCGTGCCGCTCTCCTCGGTGCGGCAGCCGCGCGAGCTCATCGGCCAGACGGCCGTCCGGATCCTCCGCGAGGAGGCCGAGAACCCGTCGCTCGCGCCGCGCAACCTGCTGTTCGAGCCAGAGCTCGTGGTCCGCGCGTCGACCGCGGGGCGCGCCTAACGGGCTAGGCCTGGCGGCCGGGCTCCTTGCGGCGCCACTTGGGGAGGTTCGCGATGATTTCGGCGGCGCCCTTCGCGGCCCGCTCGACGGTCCGCTCGACCGAGCGCTGGATCTGCTGCGGCCGGGTTCCCGAGTCCACCCCGGCCAGAGCGGACGACGGCGCGCCCACCCCCGCCCCGGCAGGCAACTGCGCGGCGGGCAGCGAGGCGCCCCCGGCGGTGGCGGCGGCCTCGTCGAGGGGGGACCCCGCCGTCGTCCGCAGCGACGTGAGCCAGCCGCCCACTTCGGCGAGGGGTTCGAGCCGCAGCGCGTAGTACCGCTTCTGGCCCTGGGCGCGCGTGGTCACGAGCCCGGCGTCGCGCAGGACCTTGAGGTGCTTGGACACCGTGGGCTGGCTCGCATCGAGGGCCTCGACGAGCTCGCCCACCGCCTTGTCGCCCGCGCGGAGCTCCCGCAGGATGTCCCTCCGGGTGTGGTCCGCGATGACGGCGAAGATGTCTGTCACCATACCTCCAGCCTACCGATCCGACGCCCCGTCTGGTCCTGCCGAGTGGACACCGACTCGGCGGGACGAGGGGGCCTCCGGGCGGTTCTCAGTCGAACCATGGATCGAGTCCGTGGAGCGGGAAGAGTTCCTTCCGCGTGGCCATGACGGCGCGGTCCACGGCGTCGTTCGGATTGAAGCCGATATCCCACGAGCGCCACCACAGATCCGCATCCTCGCCCATGCGCTCGGGCACGCTCTCGTCCGGCCCGAGCCGCTCCGGATACGTGGCCCGCGCGTACTCGCGCCACGACTCCGGGGTCTCGGCGCGAAGCGGAACGGGGTGGCCCGCCGCGATGCCCACGAGGTGCGACCACGCGCGCGGCACCACGCGCAACACGTCGTAACCGCCGCCGCCCGTCGCGATCCACCGGTCGTCGCAGAAGCGGGCCGCGAGGCGCGAGACGGACAGGGCGGCCTCGCGCTGCGCGTCGACGCTCGTACGGAGATTGGCCAGCGGATCGAGCGCATGCGAGTCGCAGCCGTGCTGGCTCACGATCGCCTCGGGTCGGAACGCCTCGACGAGCGGCGGAACGATCGCGTGGAACGCGCGCAGCCACCCGGCGTCGCCCGTCCGCGCGGGGAGCGCCACGTTGACCGCGGTGCCAAGCGCGTCCGGGCCGCCCGTCTCGCCCGGGAAGCCCGTGCCGGGGAACAGCGTGAGGCCGCTCTCGTGCAGCGAGATCGTGAGGACGCGCGGCTCGTTCCAGAAGATCGACTGCGTGCCGTCGCCGTGGTGTGCGTCCGTGTCGATGTAGACGATTCGACTCAGGCCGCCGTCGAGGAGGCGTTGGATGGCGAGCGCGGCGTCGTTGTAGATGCAGAAGCCGCTCGCGCGGTCGGCGGCCGCGTGGTGCATGCCGCCCGCGAAGTTGACGGCGTGCTGGGCGGCGCCGGCGAGGATCGCGTCCGCCGCCTCGAGCGAGCCGCCCGCGATCCGGGCGCTCGCCTCGTGCATGCCGGCGAACGCCGGATCGTCTTCGGTGCCGAGGCCGATCTCCGGAAGGGGCGACGACGGGTCCTCGCTCACGCTGCGGACCGCGGCGATGTAGTCGCGCGTGTGGACGGAGGCGAGTTCGTCGTCGTTCGCTACGTGAGGTTCGACGACGGCGACGCGCGGCAGGGCGAAGAGCCCAAGGGCGTCGCACAGGCGGGCCGTGAGATCGAGCCGGCTCGGGTGCATGGGGTGCTGGGGGCCGAAATCGTAGGCGAGCATCGCCTCGCCCCACGCGACGCGGGTCGCGTACTCGACGCGGCGAGGGCCGGATCCGGTTCCGCTGCCGCTCGGCGCCTCCGGGGAGGGCGGCGTCTGTGCGGCGTCGGACATAAGGTCAGGCTACCCGAACGGTGCATGGTTTACTGGTCCGGTACGGCCTCCGGCCGTTTGGGCAACCCGGCACGAGGGACGGTTGAGTGTGGCACAGACGCAGTCGTCGTGGCGACCCACGTCGCAGCGCGAGAGCCTCGGCCCCCTGACGGGGCTGCGCGACTTCGTCGACCGCGTTGCGGCGTCCTCGCCGGCCCGCCTGGCCCTCCTCTCTTTCATGGGCGTCATCCTCGTCTTCACGGTCATCCTCTCGCTCCCGTTCTCCTCCGCGGACGGCCAGTTCACGCCGCTGCACCAATCGCTCTTCACGGCGACCTCGGCCGTGTGCGTCACGGGGCTCACGGTCGTCTCGACCGCCGCGCACTGGTCCGCGTTCGGCCATGTGGTGATCCTCCTCGCCATCCAGGTAGGCGGCTTGGGCATCCTGACCCTCGCGTCCGTGCTCTCGCTCGCCGTGAGCCGCCGCCTCGGCGTCCGGGGCAAGCTCATCGCGCGGGAGGCCATGAACAACGCGGGCCGTCTCGGGGAGGTCGGCGGGCTCCTCCGCGTGGTCGTGGCGACGTCCGCCGTCGTCGAAGGCCTCCTCACGCTCTTCCTGACCCCCGCGTTCATGGCCCAGGGCGAGGCCTTCGGCGCGGCCCTGTGGCACGGGGTGTTCTACGCGATCTCCTCGTTCAACAACGCGGGCTTCACGCCGCACAGCGACGGCGTGGTCCCGTACCAGTACGATCTGTGGATCCTCGTGCCGCTCATGGTCGGCGGATTCGTGGGGAGCCTCGGGTTCCCCGTGCTCATGGTCTTCCTGCGGTACAAGGCGCGCGTGCGCCTCTGGACGCTGCACGCGAAGCTCACGATCGTCGTATCGCTCATCCTCGTGGCGCTCGGCGCGTTCCTGTGGGGCGCCATGGAGTGGAACAACGCGCGGACCATCGGCGGCATGGCGCCGAGCGAGAAGATGGTCCAGGCCGTGTTCGCGTCCGTCATGACGCGCTCGCTCGGGTTCAATCTCGTGGACATGAACCACCTCACGCCCTCGACAATGCTGCTCTCCGACGCGCTCATGTTCGCCGGCGGCGGCTCGGCGTCGACGGCGGGCGGCATCAAGGTGACGACCGTCGCCGTTATGTTCCTCGCGATCGTCGCCGAGGCGCGCGGCGACCGTGACGTGCGCGCGTACGGTCGCACGATTCCCGAGGGGGTCATGCGGGTCGCGATCAGCGTCATCGTCATGGCGGCGACGCTCATCATGATCGCGTGCTCGCTCCTCCTCGCGATCTCGGGCGAGAGCCTGGACCGCGTCCTGTTCGATTCGATCTCCGCGTTCGCCACGGTCGGGCTCAGTACGGGCCTCACGTCCGAGCTGCCTCCCGCGGGCGTCTACGTGCTCACGGCGCTCATGTTCTTCGGCCGCGTCGGTACGATCACGATGGCCACCGCCCTGGCCCTGCGCCAGCGCAGCACCCTGTACCACTATCCGGAAGAAAGGCCGATCATTGGCTGACAAGAACCCCTCTGTCCGGCCGAACCCGAACGCGCCAGTGCTCGTGATCGGCCTCGGCCGGTTCGGCTCGGCAACCGCCCAGCAGCTCGTCAAGCAGGGCCGCGAGGTCCTCGCGATCGAGCGGGACCAGGAGCTCGTCGAGACGTGGGCGCCCGTGCTCACGCACGCTGTGCAGGCCGACGCGACGAACGTCGAGGTGCTGCGGCAGCTTGGGGCGCAGGAGTTCCAGTCCGCGGTGGTCGGTGTGGGCACGTCGATCGAGTCCTCGGTGCTCATCACGGCGAACCTCGTGGACCTCGGCATCGAGCACGTGTGGGCCAAGGCGATCACGCCCTCGCACGGCAAGATCCTCTCCCGCATCGGGGCGAACCACGTCATCTACCCCGAGGCCGACGCGGGCGTGCGCACCGCGCACCTCGTGAGCGGCCGCATGCTCGACTTCATCGAGTTCGACGACGACTTCGCGATCGTCAAGATGTACCCGCCCAAGGAGACTCAGGGCTTCACGCTCGCCGAGTCCCAGGTGCGCGCCAAGTACGGCGTGACGATCGTGGGCGTCAAGAGCCCCGGCGAGGACTTCACGTACGCGCAGCCGCACACCAAGGTGAGCGGCCGCGACATGCTCATCGTCTCGGGGCACGTGGACCTCCTCGAGCGCTTCGCCGCCCGCCCGTAGCCATCCGGGGGTCACCTCCCGCGGGTGCGGTGACGTCCAGGGGTCACCTCCCGCGGGTGCACCCCCCGCTCAACCCACGGAACGTGACCCCTGAACGGGGGTGCGGGCCCGGTCCCACAGGGCCCGCAGGGACGCGGCCACGCGCTCGGGCTCGACGCGATGGGGCGGGTCGAAGTGGTGGCGCCCGGCGAAGACCTCGAGGCGGAAGTCCGGGAACACGGTTGAGAGCCGCTCGGCGATCTCGCCGTAGTCGTCGGGATTCGACAGAGCCCCGAGGGCGATGTACACGGGCCGCCGGAACCGGGCCAGGGAATCCCGGTCAAGATCGTAAGTCTCGAACGTCCGGACGAACGCCCGGATCCCCGCGGGCCGCAGCGCCATCCAGGGCGGCTGCTCGCCGCCACCCGTCGGCAGGCCCGCTGTCACGCCGGGCCGGACGCCGAGCCGGACGAACTGGGCCATGAACTCGTCCGGCGACAGCCCGTCGAGCTCCCGGTACCGCTGCCAGAGCGCGCGATGCGCCTCGCTCCAGCCCCAGTTCCCGGCCCACGCCGGTTCGAGCAGCGCGAGGCTCTCGAGCCGTTCGGGATGCTTCGCGGCGAACGCGAGCGCCGAGGCGCCCCCGCCCGAGTAGCCCACGAGGTGGAACGTTTTCCAGCCGCGCGCGTCGGTCTCGCGGAGCACTCCGTCGATCTCGGTATCGAGGCTGTAGTCCGGCGGCGGACTCGGCGCCGCATAGACCTCGAGATCCTTCGCGAGCACCTCGACTCCGCTACCGAGCGCTGCGATGAGCGCCCCGTAGGCGGGGCCGGCGGGAAGGACACTCCCCGGCAGAAGAACTACTCGGTGGTTCGCGTGCTGCTCGATGTCCATGGGTCCAGCATCCCGCCGCGCCTGGTCGCGGCGCATCACGCAAACGCAATATTTTCCTGGCCCGCACCTCACAGACCCTGTGGGCCCCGCACCTCCCCCTGGCTTCTTCCTTCGCGCGGCCTCGCGGCTGCCTCTCCGGGGTTCCCCGCCTTCCCCTCCGGGTTCCCCGCCTTCCCCTCCGGGTTCCCCGCCTTCCCCTCCGGATTCCCCGCCTTGCGCTCCGGGTTCCCCGCCTTCCCCTCCGAATTCCCCGCCTTACGCTCCGGATTCCCCGCCTTACGCTCCGGATTCCCCGCCTTACGCTCCGGATTCCCCGCCTTACGCTCCGGATTCCCCGCCTTCCTCTCCGGCTTCCCCGGCTTTGGTGCCGAACTACCCAGGTTCAACGCCGACGACGGCGCGACACGCTGGCGGATTCCGGCGACACACCGCGGGTTGAAGGTTGGAGTTGGGGAAGGCGGCGGACGAGTTGGGGAAGGCGGCGGAGGTATTGGGGAAAACCGGCGGCAGGAAGCGGGGAAGGCGGCAGAGAAGTCGGGGAGACCCGCCCCGGCAGGCCGAGGCCTTCGACGGCAGGTCAGCCGAGCTCGCGCGTGATGTCCTTCGAACGCTCGGCCGCGGCCCGCGCGCCGTCGGCAATGATGCCGGGGAGGCCGCGCTCGTCGAACGTCGCGATGGCACGCTCGGTGGTGCCGTTCGGGCTCGTGACCGCGCGACGCAGGGCCACAGGGTCGGCCCCCGGCTCAGCGAGCATGAAGCCCGCGCCGACCACGGTCTCGCGGGCGAGAATGAGCGAAAGCTCGGGGTCGAGGCCAAGGCGAGTGCCGGCGTCGGCCATCGCCTCGGCGAGGTAGAAGGCGTAGGCGGGGCCCGAACCGCTCACCGCGCTCACGGCGTCAACCTGCTCCTCCGGGACCTCAACCACGAGGCCGAGGCTGTCGAAGAGGCCCTTGACCCGCTCGATCTGCTCGCGGGTCGCGTTCGTGCCGCCCGACACGGAGACCACGCCGCGGCCCAGCCGAGCCGGCGTGTTCGGCATGGTGCGGATCGCGGGCTGGCCCGCCGGCAGCGAGCGCTCGAGCTGCTCGAGCGAGACCGCTGCGGCCACGCTCACCACAACGGCCGACGGCGGCAGGCTGGCTGCGACTTCCGCGGCCAGGGCGGTGACGCCTACCGGCTTGACGCCGATGATCACGAGGGAGGATCCTCGCACCGCCTGCTGGTTGGCGTCGTCCTCCTCGCTCGTGGCCATGACGGTCACCCCGTACCGCTTGGCCAGCTCCTCGGCACGCTCGCGGCGGCGCACCGTCGCGGTGATGTCGGTCTTGGGCACGCCGGCTGCGAGGAGCCCGGCCATGATGGCCTCGTTCATGGACCCGCAGCCGAGGAAGGCGATCTTGTTGCTCATGCCTCCATCCTGCCAGCCGGGCGGTCGGACGCGCATTCCCAGCTTCCTCCCATGTTCGGCTGGGGTTCCTCCCAAGTAGCCTCCCTAATGTTGTAAATACCTCACAGGGTGCGAGTGATGGAGCGGCCGCTTCCCCCAAGCGGTCGCACGGCGCTGGCAGTTGCGGATCATGGTCCCCCACCTTCCCCGCGGCTGCCAGCGCCTTACTCTTTAAGGCTGCTCGCGGACTCTTCAGCGCCGCTCGGGGAGCGACCAACCTGTGAGAAAACGGGGCCATTTCTCAGGATTTACAGGCTTTTTCCAGCTTCGTTCCGGTTTTCGCTCAGGAATCCGGGCCTATAGTCATAACACTCATTAGGTGCGAGTGATGGGCCCGTCCGGTTCGCCGGAAGGGGTCCGGGCGCCGGGCGGTTCAGGAGATTCCCCCCAATGTCTCCTGCATCCGCCCGGCGTTTCTCGTTTAACCCCGCTTTGGGGCGCCTTCCCCGCACTGGGCCGGCGGGCCCGCACTGGGCCGGCGGGCCCACCACCCCAAAGCGGGGAAGGGCGCCCGGTGCGGGATAGGCCACCCAGTCGTGGCGGGCGTCTCGAGGCCGAGCGGCGCGGCTACAGCGTGCGCTGCTCCGCGGCGCTGCGCTCCGTGCTCAGTTCGGTCCGGGTGCCCAGTTCGGGCCGGGCGAACTGCCCGAGGTGGAGGCGCGCGAAGTCGAGCGCGGTCGCGAGCATCTCCTCGCGCTCACCCGCCGCCTTCGCCTTGCGCGTGCTGATCTCGGCGACGACCACGCCGTCGAACGTCGTGTCGGCGAGGTACTGGAGGCACTCGGCGACCCGCTGCGTGCCCTGCCCGGGCAGGAGGTGCTCGTCCCGGAACGACGCCCCCGAGCCGTCCGTGAGGTGAATGTGGCGGAGCGAGTCGCCGAGCGCCTTGAACGCCTCGAGGCTGTCCTCGCGAGCCGTCGCCGCGTGGGAGAAGTCCCACGTGACGTCCTGATAGCCCTGGCCTACCGGGTCCCAGTGCGGCAGGTACGCGCGGGTCTCGCGGCCGCGGACTCGCCACGGGTACATGTTCTCGACCGCGATGTGCACCTCGTACTCCTCCGAGAGGTCGCGGATGCCGATCGCGAAGCCGTCCGCGTAGCCCGCCTGCCAGCGGAACGGCGGGTGCACCACCACGGTGTCGCACCCCACCTCGCGCGCCATCTCGCACGAGCGCCGGATCTTCGTCCACGCGCCGCCCCACACTTGCTGCGTGAGCAGGAGCGTCGGGGCGTGGATGGATACGATGGGCTGGTCGTAGCGCTCGGAGAGGTGGATGAGGGCGTCCGGCTCCTGGCTCGTCGAGTTGTTCGTGACCATGACCTCGACGCCGTCGTAGCCGAGGTCCGCCGCGCAGGCGAACGCGTCGTGGACGCTGAGTGGGTACACGGACGCGCTCGAGAGCCCCACGGGCACGTCTGGGAGGGCGGCGGCCTGGCGCCACTCCGGGAACGGCCCGATCACTGCCGGCTCCCCACGGGGTGCTGGGTCACGCTCCGCCTCCGCTCGCTCTCGATGGGCCGGATATGTTCGGGCGGCGCCAGCGGCCCGTCGAAGATGAGCTGGTCGAGCCGGCGCAGAATGAGCCCCTCGCGCAACGCCCACGGGCAGATTTCGAGTTCCTCGGTCTCGAACATCTCCATCGCCGCCTCGGCGACGAGCGCCCCCGCGAGCAATTGCGGGGCGCGGGCCTCGGACACGCCGGGCAGGTGCACCCTATCCCCTGCCGACATGGCCGACATGCGCTGGGCCCACAGCCCCAGATCGGTGCGCTCAAGCACGCGCCGCACGTAGGGCCCGGCCCCGCTCGGCGCGGAGCCGGCGATCCGGGCGAGCGAGCGGAACGTCTTCGACGTCCCCGTCACGAGGGTGGGCTTGCCGAGGTCGCGGAAGCCGCGCACCACCGGCTTGAGCGTGGACCGGATGTAGCGCCGCAGCTCCTTGACGCTCTTGGCCGTTGGCGGATCCTCGCGCAGCCAATCGCGCGTGAGCCGCTGGGCGCCGAGGGGAACGGACTCCGCCAAGTCCGGGAGCGAATCGTTGCCCATGGCCATCTCAAAGGATCCGCCGCCGATGTCGAGCGAGAGGACCGTCCCCGCACCCCAGCCGTACCAGCGGCGGACCGCGAAGAACGTCATGGCCGCCTCTTCGCGGCCCGTGAGCTCTTGGAGCGTGACGTTGGCCTCGCGCTGGATGCGCTCGATCACAGCCTCGCCGTTGGCGGCCTCGCGAATGGCGGACGTGCAGAACGCGAGGAGGTCCTCGGCGTTGTGGCGGCCCGCGAAGGCCCAGGCCTCAAGGACGAAGTCGAGGAGTTCGCGTTGCCCTACCTCGCTGATGCTTCCGTCCGGCTCGAGGTGCTTGACGAGCGAGAGCGGGCGCTTGTGCGACGCGAACGCGACGGGCTGTGCGCCGGGATGGGCGTCCACCAAAAGAAGGTGCACGGTGTTCGAACCAATGTCGAGGACGCCTAGACGCATGAGCCCATTATTCCCCGGTCTCCCCGTCAGCGAGTTCGTCCGGCGTGGCCGGCCTGAAATCCTTCAGGACCGTCGCGACGTGCTCTTGGCTGAGCTCGAAGCCGAACGCGGCGCCCGGGTTGAGCACGAGCCCGAGCTCGTCCCCGAGGTTCTGGAGAAGCACCGCGCCTTGTGTCGTGACGACCGTCGGCGCGTGCTCGAGGAAGTCGGGCCGGATGCGCGCCCGGTCCGTGAAGGCCGCGACGAGCGGCTTCCCGTCGGCGTTCGTGAGCACGAGCGGCTCGACGTACTCCGTCTGGCCCGGGACGGGCTCCGGGACCACGAGACACACCAGGCTGTTGAGGAACGCGAGAACCGAGTCCTGGCCGTCATCCTCCGTGCCCGACTCCGTCGCCGCCCGGAGGGCTTCCTCGAGCGGATTGAGCGGCGTCGGGTCCAGATGCGGGGCGGACGACGGCGCGTGCTCGCCTTGGGGGTTGAGGTCCTCGGTCACTTGGCGCTCGCTTTCGCTCGGGTGCCGCCGCCGCCCGACCGGCGCGCGGGCCCCTTCGCGGGGCCCTTGGCGCGCTTCTCGGCGAGCAGCTCGATCGCGCGCTCGCGCGTGAGCTCCTCGATCGGGGTGGCGCGCGGCACGGTGATGTTCGTGACGCCGTCCGTGATGTATGGGCCGAAGCGGCCCTCCTTCACGACGATCGGCTTTCCGGACTCGGGGTCGTCGCCGAACTCGGCGAGGGGCGCCGCGGCCGCGCGGCCACCCCGGGTCTTGGGCTGGGCGTAGATCTTGAGCGCGTCCTCGAGGGTGATCGTGAAGATCTCCTCCTCGCTGCCGATCGAGCGGGAGTCCGTGCCCTTCTTGAGGTACGGGCCGAAGCGACCGTTCTGGACCGTGATGACGTTGCCCTCCTCGTCCTTCCCGAGGGCGCGCGGCAGGCTCATGAGCTTGAGCGCGTCGTCGAGCGAGACGGTGTCGATGCTCATCGACTTGAAGAGCGACGCCGTGCGCGGCTTAACCTTGGCAGGCTTCTTGGGCGGCTTCGGCTTGCCGTTCTTGTAGTACTCGACCGGCTGCGCCGCGAGCTGCTCGGGCGTCATCTCGGCGATGACCTCCGTCACGTACGCGCCGTAGCGGCCGTTCTTCGCGACCACGGGGTGGCCCGTGAGCGGATCGGTTCCGAGCACGCGTTCCTCGGGGCCGGCGCTCTCCATGAGCTCGAGCGCCTTCTCGGCGGTGAGCTCGTCCGGCGCGAGGTCCTCGGGGACGTTGGCCCGTTCGGGAGCGGTGCCCTCTGGCGCGTCGGCGGGAAGCGGCTTCTCGAGGTACGGGCCGTACTTGCCGACGCGGAGCACGATGCCGGGCGCGATCTCGACCGAATTGACCTCGCGCGCGTCGATCTCGCCGAGGCCGTTCACGATCGTGGTGAGCCCGGGCTTGCCTTCTTCGCCGAAGTAGAACGCGCTGAGCCAGTCGGAGCCAGCCTGCTCGCCCGCCGCGATGCGGTCGAGGTCCTCTTCCATCTCCGCCGTGAAGTCGTAGTCCACGTAGTCGTGGAAGTACTCCTCGAGCAGGCGGACCACCGAGAACGCGATCCAGCTGGGCACGAGGGCATTGCCCCGCGAGCGGACGTAGCCGCGGTCCATGATCGTGGAGATCGTCGCAGCGTACGTCGACGGGCGCCCGATGCCGCGCTCCTCGAGCGTCTTGACGAGCGAGGCCTCGGTGTACCGCGGCGGCGGCGACGTCTGGTGGCCGTTCGCGGCGAGCTCGAGGGCGTCGAGCGCCTGGCCCTTCGCGAGCACGGGGAGCCGGCCGCCGTCGCCCCGCTCCGCGGAACCGGCCTCGGTGTCCTCGCGGACCTCGTCGCGGCCCTCCTCGTACGCGGCGAGGAAGCCGCGGAACGTGATGACGGTTCCCGACGCGGTGAACTCGGCGTCGCGTCCCGCGGCCGCTCCGGACGCCGCGATCGCGCCGAGGCGCACCGTGGCCGTCGAGCCCTTCGCGTCCTCCATCTGGGACGCGACCGTGCGCTTCCAGATGAGCTCGTAGAGGCGGAATTCGTCGCCGCGCAGCTCTTTGGCCACTTGGGCCGGGGTGCGGAAGGAATCGCCTGCGGGGC
The DNA here is from genome assembly GCF_047759905.1 of Sinomonas sp. G460-2. Lineage (NCBI taxonomy): Bacteria > Bacillati > Actinomycetota > Actinomycetes > Micrococcales > Micrococcaceae > Sinomonas > Sinomonas sp. G460-2. Next base: position 11,257 of record NZ_JBKZWT010000075.1, read on the forward strand.
GGATCGCCTCGTGCGCCTCCTGCGCGTTCTTGGCCTTCGACGCGTAGACGCGCGGACGCGACGGGACGAAGTCCGGCCCGTACAGCTCCGAGGCCTGGCGGCGCGCCGCGCTCACGGCCTGATCGCTCAGGGCCGTGGAGTCGGTACGCATGTACGTGATGTAGCCGTTTTCGTACAGGCGCTGGGCCACCTGCATGGTCACGCGGGCCGAGAAGCGCAGCTTGCGCGCCGCTTCCTGCTGGAGCGTCGACGTGGTGAACGGGGCGGCCGGGCGCCGCGTGTACGGCTTCTCCTCGACCGAACGGACCGCAAACGGCGCGCTCTCAAGGCCTTCCGCGAGGGCGCGGGCCGCGGCCTCGTCGAGGAGGACGGCGTTCTTCGCCGTGAGCCGGCCGCGGTCGTCAAAGTCGCGGCCCGAAGCGACCTTCTTGCCGTCCACGGACGCGAGGCGGGCCTGGAAGCGCTGGGCCGCTCCGCCGTCGTTCGCGCTGCCCCCTCCCGGCACCTGCGGTGCAACCGTCGCGAGGAGGTCCCAGTAGTCCGCGGTCCGGAACGCCATGCGCTCGCGCTCGCGCTCGACGACGAGGCGCGTCGCGACCGACTGGACGCGACCGGCGGAAAGTCCGCTCGCGATCTTGCGCCAGAGCACCGGGGAGATCTCGTAGCCGTAGAGACGGTCGAGCACGCGGCGCGTCTCCTGGGCGTCGACAAGGGACTCGTCGACGTCGCGCAGCTCCGCCATGGCGCGCTGGATGGCTTCCTTCGTGATCTCCGGGAACGTGAGGCGGTGCACCGGGACCTTGGGCTTGAGGACCTCGAGGAGATGCCACGCGATGGCTTCGCCCTCGCGGTCCCCATCGGTGGCGAGATAGAGCTCGTCGGCGTCCTTGAGCTTGGCCTTGAGCTCCGCGACCTTCTTCCGCTTGTCCGGAGAGACCACGTAATACGGCTCGAATCCGTGCTCGATGTCGACCGCGAACTTGCCCACCGAGCTCTTCTTGAGCTCGGCCGGGAGGTCCGACGGCTGCGGCAGGTCCCGGATGTGGCCCATCGACGCGTCGACCTCGAAGCCCGCGCCCAAGTACTGGGCGATGGTCTTGCTCTTGGCCGGCGACTCCACAATCACGAGCTTCTTGCCGGTTTTAGCCCTCGTGGCCACGCTACTCCTCAGTGAACAATGGGTGCAGACGGCCGGCACGCCAGGCCGACCGACGACGACGCCGCGACGCCGCACCACTCTGGTGCCGACGCGCAAGTCCCTAGTTCACCATACGATGGCGCCGGACGCGCAAGTGCCGCGTCCGTTGTGGACAAGTCTCCCGCGACGAAGCCCCGGCACGATGGCCGGTACGACACCGCTGCGTCAGGCGGTCGACTCGAGGGCGTTCACGCCGCCCTCGTGCTCGCGGAAGGCGGCACTCGACTCCTCGAGCAGCGGCGCGCCCGCGGGGGAACCGCCCTCGGCGCCAGCGTGCTCCGACGCCTTCCCGGGCGAACGCCGCGGCGCCGGCTTGCGGGCGCTCTGCGCCGCCTCTCGCACCTCGGGAAGCATCGACCACAGGACGTACATCCGCTCGGTCTCCGGCGCGATGTCCGCACCGTCCCCGGCTTCCTCGGTCGCGCGGTCAAACTCGTCGAGGAGCTCCGACATACGGCGCTTGAACTCTGCCCGCTGCTCGAGGCTCAACTTCAGCACGTTGCCGGAGACCATCATGACCGGCGATTCGTCCGGCTCTCCACGGCGTCGCGCCGAATCTCGGTGCTTCGCGTGGCTCGCGATGCGCTTGCGCAGCGCGTCGAGCTCCATGTCCACGATCGCGAGCCCGGGCGTCTGGCCCGTGGTCGCTGTGTCGAGATTGAGATCGGTTCCGGCGGCCTTCCAGCGGCGCTCGCGGCCGTCGCCGTCGTTCGGCGCGTCGACGACGATGCCCCACTTCTTGAGCGCACGAAGGTGATAGCTCATGGCACTCGGGGTGAGTCCCGTAAACGCCGCCAGCTCGGTGGCCGTCCAGCTCTTCTGGCTTGAGTAGAGCTCGTTGATCGCCGCGAGGCGGGCGCCGTGAGCGAGGGCCCGGATGGCCTTGGGGTCCGTGATCCGCACGGGATTTTCGGTGCGGGGACTGCGCTTCTTGTCGGTCATGTGCTTCTTAACTTCGTGGGGTGTGGCTGTTATTTACGCCACATCTCTTCAAGGATGTCAAACTATGCCTTCATAAGGAACCCGTCTGCCGTCAATTCGCGGATCTCGCGCAACAGTCCGTCCCTGAACTCGACATCGTCACGGTCCAGAAGCGCCGCGAGCGCTGTGGCAATCTGCCCGGCCGAGAGCTCCCCGTCGCACGCCGACACAAAGCCCGCCTGCTCCGTACTGAGGAGCGCGGTCCGCCGGAATCCGGCCCCCTGGCGCAGGAGGATGACTCCGGGGTGCTCGGCGCCCGGGCGCTGATGGCGCTCCTCCGTGACATCGTCCGCCACCACCAGGTGCGACTCCGCGAAGCCTCGGGCCCCGAGCCCCTCGAGCCAGTCCGCGCGCTCGACCGCCGCCTGCCAGTGGGGTCCGATCGGCTGCTCGAGCGGATGCGTCAGCTCCTCGAATCGGTCCAGGCGCGCCTGGCCGGTGCGGGGGCGGCGGAACCAGAGGAACCCGAAGCCGATTCCGCTCGTCTCGCGCGAGGCGAAGTCGTCCAGGTAGGCCGCGTACCGCCGCGCGTACGCGCCCGCATCGCGCTGCTCGGACGCGTCCTGGAGCCACGTCTCGGCGTATTGTTCTGGGCCGAGGAGTTCGCGCTGCAGAACCCACGCGTCGAGGCCGCCGGGAACCCACGACCGGACGTGCTCGTGCCACGGCGCCCCAGCCCGAACCTCCCAGTTGCCGAGCAACTGCGCCGTCCCGCCCTCCGCGAGGGCCTCGCCGAGGCTCGAGACGAGGCCGGCCACGAGCTGGTCCCCCGGCAGCCCGGCGTCGCGGTAGGTGAACTGATCCTCCGCGGTCTCCCCGTGCTCGCGGGGCGTGATGACGAACGGCGGGTTCGAGACGACGAAGTCGAAGTGTTCGCCCCGCACGGGGTCGAGCAGCGAGCCGAGCCGAAGCTCCACGCGATCGTCGAGGTGTTCCGGGTCGAGGTCCAAGGAGCCGGCATTGAGGAGCAGATTGAAGCGCGTGAACGCGAGGGCGCGGGCCGAGATATCCGTCGCGACGACGTGGCGTGCGTGGCGCAGGAGATGGAAGGTCTGGATCCCGCACCCCGTCCCGAGGTCGAGGGCCGTCTCGACGGGGCGGCGGGCCGTGGACTGGACGAGCGTGGCCGAGGCGTGGCCGATCCCGAGGACGTGGTCCTTGCGGAGCACGCCGGGACGCTGATGGGCCGCGAGGTCCGAGGCGACCCACAGACGCACCTCCCCCTCGCCCTCGTCCCACGCGTACGGCCGGAGATCCACCGTCGCGCGCAGGAGCCCCCCACCGGCCGCCTCCGCGAGCCCCAGCGCGAGCAGGCCTTGGGCCCCGATGGTCGG
>NZ_JBKZWT010000076.1:0-14471 GCF_047759905.1 Sinomonas sp. G460-2
TCGAGGTCCTCGTGCCGCACCTCGAGCATGCGCTCGGGGTGCGCGAGTACGGGGCGGCTGCGCAAGAGCGCGAGCTGCTGCAGCTCACGGGACACGTGCAGCTCGATCTGGCGTTCGAGCCGCTCGCGGGCCTGCCGCACGCGGGCAAGCTCCTCGGACACCTCGGGAACGATGCGTTTCGCCGCGTCGGTTGGCGTCGACGCCCTCAGGTCTGCGACGTCGTCGAGGATCGGGCGGTCGGCCTCATGCCCGATCGCGCTCACGATCGGCGTCTCGGCTTCGGATACCGCCCGGACAAGGCGCTCGTCGCTGAACGGAAGCAGATCCTCGAGCGAGCCGCCGCCACGGGCGATCACGATGACGTCGACCTCGGGCATCGCGTCGAGCTCCCGCAGCGCGCGGACGACCTCGGCCACCGCGCTCGCGCCCTGAACCGTGACCTCGCGGATCTCGAAGTGGACAGCGGGCCATCGCAGCGCGGCGTTCCGCAGGACGTCCTTCTTCGCGTCGGAGTCGCGGCCCGTCACGAGACCGATGCGATGAGGCAGCAGCGGAAGGCGCTTCTTGCGCGACTCGGCGAACAGACCCTCGGCGCCGAGGGCCTGCCTCAGACGCTCGATGCGGGCCAGCAGGTCGCCGAGCCCGACCGGCCGGATGTCCCGGACCTGCATGTTGAGGCGCCCGGTCTTGAGCCACATCTCCGGCTTGACGAGCGCAACGACGCGCGAACCACGCTCGAGGGGTTCCTTGAGCCGGGCCATGACCTGGCTCCACGCGGACCCCGACAGCGAGATTTCGGCCTCCACGTCCCGAAGGGTGAGGAAAGCGTTGGAGCCGCGGCGATTGAGCTCGATGACCTGGCCCTCGATCCAGACCTGGGGCGACTTGTCGATGTGCTCCTTGAGCTTGCGCGAGAGCAGGGCGAGCGGCCACGGATTGTCCGGCGTCGTGTCCGCGGCGCGCTCGGGGAGCGAGCGGCGCTCCTCGGACCCGCCGGAGCCATCGTCGGTCGCCGCGTCGAACTCCCCGCTCCTCGTCCGACCGACGTCCACGCGCTCGGCTGATTCGGGCATCGCGTCCCCCTCCCCGGCATCCTGGCTCATGTCCCACATGTATCACGGCCCGCCGACACTCTGAGGGGCGGCGGGCTCGGCGCACTACGATGGGTGCGTTGCCGCCGACCCCGGGAAGCCATGCGTACTTTTGTCTCCGCACTCTCCGTGCTGCTCGCCGTCGTCCTCGCCGCGGTCGCGGCCCCCGCCCTCTGGCTCCAGCAGAACGTGGCCGACGAGGCCGGATTCGTCCGGCTGCTCGATCCGATGGCGCGCGACGCCGATCTCCAGTCGGCGCTCGTGTCGAATCTCGACACGGCCGTGCTCGCGAACTCAGGGATCCCGGCCGTCGCGCGTCCGGTCGCGCAGAAGGCCATTGAGGGCCTTGCCCAAGGGCTCGTCTCCGATCCGCGCTTCCCGCAGGCGTGGTCGGACACACTCCGAGCAAGCCATCAGCTCAACTTCACGCCGGGCGCGGCCTCCGCGAACGCGTTCGAGCTCCAGCTTCGGCCGGTGGCGGCGCTCCTCGTGTCGAAGCTCGGAGGGGCCATCGGTGTGACGCTCCCCGCGCCCTCCTCGCTTGTTGTGCAGGTCGGCACAGCGCAGCAGAGATCGTGGGTCACGGGAGCACAAGACCTCTCCGGGCTTGCCCAGCCGCTCTCGCTCGGCGCGGTCCTCGCCCTCGCACTCGGATTGCTCGCAGCGCGCCATCGAGGCGTGGCCCTCGCATGGGCCGGTCTGGGGCTCCTCGTCGTTGCCGCGGCGTACGAGTTGACCACCGGGCTCGTCCCCGCGGTCGGCTCGGCCCTCGGGAGCAGCGGCTCGATGTCATCGACGTTCGGCGCGCGCGCCGCCGAGCTGGCAGCCACGAGCTTCCAACCGTGGATTGGCGGCGTGGCGGTCGGCGGCGCGGCGCTCCTTGTGGTCGGGGCGGCAGTCGGCGCAGCGGGCCGCATCCGACGGCGCCGGACGGACTCGCGAGACCTAGTCGCTAGCATGGAATCATGACGTCCGCTTCCGTGTCCCTGTCTATGCCCGCGGTTCCGCGCCGCCGCCGCTCTCCCGAGGACGTGGCCGGTGCGGCTCCCGTGGCCGGCGGCAAGCGCGTGCTTCTCGCCGCGCCACGCGGCTACTGTGCCGGGGTGGACCGCGCCGTCATCGCGGTCGAGAAGGCGCTCGAGCACTACGGCCCGCCGGTCTATGTCCGCAAGCAGATCGTGCACAACCGCCACGTGGTCGAGACGCTTGAGGAGCGCGGCGCGATCTTCGTGGACGAGACCGATGAGGTTCCCGAGGGCGCCCTTGTGGTGTTCTCGGCCCACGGCGTGAGCCCCGCGGTGGTGCGCTCGGCGGAGGACCGCGGGCTCCGCACGATCGACGCGACGTGCCCGCTCGTCACGAAGGTGCACCGCGAGGCAGTGCGCTTCGCGAAGGACGATTTCGAGATTCTCCTCATCGGCCATGTGGGCCACGAGGAGGTCGAGGGCACGTACGGCGAGGCGCCCGAGCACACCCAGGTCGTGAACTCGCCCCAGGAAGCGGACACGATTGAGGTGCGCGACCCAGACAAGCTCATTTGGCTCTCGCAGACCACGCTCTCGGTGGACGAGACGATGGAGACCGTTCGGCGGCTGCGCGAGCGGTTCCCCAACCTGCAGGATCCGCCGAGCGACGACATCTGCTACGCCACGTCGAACCGGCAGGCAGCGATCAAGAAGATCGCACCGCAGGCCGACCTCGTGATCGTGGTGGGCTCCGCAAACTCCTCGAACTCCGTTCGCCTCGTCGAGGTGGCCCTCGAGTACGGCGCCAAGAAGGCGTACCGGGTGGACTTCGCGAACGAGGTTGACGAATCGTGGTTCGAGGGCGTCGCGACGATCGGCGTGACGTCCGGTGCCTCCGTGCCGGAGGTCCTCGTGCAGGACGTGCTCCGCCTCGCGTCAGACTACGGCTACGCCGAGGTCGACGAAGTGGTGACGGCCGAGGAAGATATCCTCTTCTCGCTGCCCAAGGAGCTGCGCGCCACGCTCAAAGAGGCGGGCGACGGAAGCCGCGGCCTCGGTGGCCGCGGCCAGCGTCCCAAGGGCTAGCCGACCCTCCGAATCTCCGCGTCGGAGGCGCCGATCGCGAGGCCGCTGTCGCGTAGCTGCTGCTCGTCGAGGAGCTCGCTCGCGCTCAGCACGCGCGGCGTGCTCGACACCGGGGGAGTGTCCGGCAGCGTCTCCGGTGCGCCAGGGTCGAGGGCGCTGATCCGGCGGGCAGTCGGAAGCACCCGCGACTCGAGGGCGCCCACGAACGCGTTGTAGCGCTCGACCGAGGCCTTGAGCGAGGACCCGAGCTTCGAGACGTGGCCGCCCATGGTGCCGAGGCGCCCGTACAGCTGCTGCGAGAGCTCGAAGAGTTCCCGGGCGTTGTCGGTGAGCAGTTCCTGCCGCCAGCCGAAAGCCACGCCCTTGAGCAGCGCGATGAGCGTCGCGGGCGAGGCCAGCGCGACGTTTCGGGTGAACGCGTAGTCGAGCAGCCCGGCGTCCTCCGTGAGCGCCGCGGCGAGGAAGGATTCTGCGGGGAGGAAGCACACCACGAGCTCGGGGCTCGCCCCCATCGACTCCCAGTACCGCTTCGAGCCGAGGGTGTCGATGTGGGCGCGAAGCGCCTTTGCGTGCTCCGCGAGGTGCCGAGCCCGCGCCTCGGCTGCGGGGGTGCTCAGGTCCTGCGCCAGGTCCTGGGCCTTGAGGTAGGCCCCGAGGGGAACCTTGGCGTCGACCACGAGCTGCTTGCCCCCGGGGAGGTGCACCACGAGGTCGGGACGCACGCCGCCGCCCTCGCCCAGCGCCGAGACCTGCTCGCTGAAGTCCACGCGGTTGAGCATCCCCGCCGCCTCGACGACCCGCCGCAGCTGGACCTCGCCCCACGTTCCCCGCGAGGAGTTGTTGGCGAGGGCGGCCGTGAGGGCATGCGCGCTGCGGAGCAGAGCCGCGTCGGACTCCTGGGCGGTCTGCAGCTGCTGCGCGAGCTGACCGTACTGCTCGACGCGATCCCGCTCGAGCATGGTGACCTGGCGCTGAACGGCGTTGAGCTTCTCCGCGACCGGCGCGAGCGCCTGGAGGACCGTGTTCTCCTGCTCGTCGAGGCTCGTGAGCGCGAGGTTCTGGCGCGCGAGCAGCTCGCGCTCGGCCGTCGCGGCAGCGAGCTGAGCCTCGGTTTGGGCGAGGCGTGCCTGCAGCGCGGGGTGGGCCGCGCCGTCGTTCGCCGCGCGGCGACGGGCCAACGCGTAGCCGACCACGGCGCCGACGAACAGGGCGAGGAGGGCGACGAGCACCGTCACGAGAGTCTGTGTTCCGTCCATGCGACCACCTTGGCATGGGGGTCCGACATTTTCGGCGATGGGCCGCCGGTATGATGGATGACCGTGGCTCTCACTATTGGCATCGTCGGCCTTCCCAACGTCGGAAAGTCGACGCTCTTCAACGCGCTGACGCGCAACCAGGTCCTTGCGGCGAACTATCCGTTCGCCACGATCGAGCCGAACGTCGGCGTCGTGAGCCTCCCCGATGCGCGCCTGGCGCAGCTCGCGAAGATCTTTGGGTCCGAGCGCATCCTGCCCGCGACCGTCTCCTTCGTGGACATTGCCGGCATCGTCAAGGGCGCGTCCGAGGGCGAGGGCCTCGGCAACCAGTTCCTTGCGAACATCCGCGAGGCCCAGGCCATCGCGCAGGTGGTCCGCGTCTTCGACGATCCGGACGTCGTGCACGTCGACGGTCGCGTCGATCCGCGCTCGGACATCGAGACGATCCACACCGAGCTCATCCTCGCCGACCTCCAGACCATCGAGAAGGCGCTTCCGCGCGTCGAAAAAGAGGTCAAGAACAAGAAGCGGGACGCCGCCGAGCTCGCTGCCATGCAGGCCGCACAGAAGGTGCTCGAGCGCGGCGTGACGATCATTGCGGCCGCCACCACCGAGAAGCTCGACATGGCGGCCCTCAAGGAGCTCAACCTCCTCACGTCCAAGCCATTCATCTACGTGTTCAACGCCGACGAGGGCGTGCTCGGGGATCCCGCGCAGCAGGACGAGCTGCGCGCGCTTGTGGCCCCCGCAGACTGCATCTTCCTCGACGCCAAGCTCGAGGCCGATCTCGTGGAGCTCTCCGAGGAGGAGGCCCGCGAGATGCTCGAGATGAACGGTCAGGACGAGTCCGGCCTCGACCAGCTGGCGCGGGTCGGCTTCCACACCCTGGGCCTCCAGACCTACCTGACGGCAGGCCCGAAGGAGACCCGGGCGTGGACGATCCACCGCGGCGACACCGCGCCTCAGGCCGCCGGCGTGATCCACACCGACTTCCAGCGAGGCTTCATCAAGGCCGAGGTGGTCCACTTCGAGGATCTCGTCGACGCGGGTTCGATGGGCGAGGCGAAGTCCCGCGGCAAGGTCCGGATCGAGGGCAAGGACTACGTGATGGCCGACGGCGACGTGGTGGAGTTCCGCTTCAACGTCTAGGTCAGGGGAAGAAGTGAGCCCCGCCAGGCGCGATTAGCCGCGGCGGGTCCTCGGAGGTGTCGCGGCAAGTGGGCGTCGTGGGCCAGCTCTTGGGTTCTTCCCGGCGCCGTCGGCCCCTTCTTCCGGCTGCGGACGCTGCCCGACGCCGTCGAAGAGCAGCGGGCGTCCCACGCACGCGCCTCAGAGCCGCTGGTCGCGGACGGAGTTGACCATGCCGTGCAGGGACGCCTCCAGGAACCGCACGACGTCGTCGGCGCTCGTCTCCCGCTCGATCGCCAGGCTGATCAGGGTCTCCTCGGCGAACGCGACCCAGGACCGCAGGGCGATGCGCAGCAGCGGGGTGTCCGCCAGGCCAAGCTCGATGAAGGAATCGGACAGGCGCTCGGCGTTCAGCTCCCGTGACTCGTCCACGATCTTCCGCACCGCGGGGTCGCCGCTGGCAGTGCCCCTGACCAACGAGTAGAAAGTTCCGCGGTGCTCCTGCACGAACACGGCGATCCTCAGCAGCGTGTCCCGGATCCGCTCGCGCGGCGCGAGGTCTTGGCGGGGAACGCTGGCGACGAGCAGGCTGTCCCGCGCCGTCGTGACCACGGCGCGGTGCATGCCCTGCCGGGTCTCAAAGTAGTGGAACACCAGCGGGCGCGAGACGCCTGCCCGGCGGGCGAGCTCGTCCATGGTCAGTTCGTCCAGTGCGTGGTCGGTCAGGAAATTCACTCCGACCGCGATGAGCTGCGCCCTCCGGTCCTGGGGGCTGAGGCGGGCGCGCTGCGGTTCGGACACAGCAGAAAGTCTACTGATCGGCGGACGCCACACCGGACCCCTATTGACTAGCAGTCAACAGACTCGGTATCTTCGACCGAGTTCCCGCCGCTCGGGGTGGGCCCTGTTCCAGGAGGATCAATGAAGTTCCCCGTCTCGCAGCGTGTCCGCAGGATGCGCGCGTCCCACGCAGGCCGCATCATGCTTGTCGCCGTCCCCTCGGCCCTCGCCGCCTCACTCCTGATGGGCGGCGTCGCCGAGGGAGCGGTGCCCGTCTCCTTCGCCGTGTCCGGCAGCCAGTTCCAGATCGGCGCCTCAAAGCTCGACGGAACCGGGTTCTCCCAGTACGCCGGCGTCGCCAAGGACACCGAAGGCAAGGAGCATCCCGTGGCGATCGCCAACATCAAGAGCGCCACCCTCGCCGACCTGTGCCAGGCCGTGGTCACGGAGACTCCGCTGGGCAAGGTGGGCGTGCTCATCAAGGCCGGCGGCGGCGGCAACCCCGCCTCGGCCTCCGACCTGCAGATCGGGATGACCGGGCTGAAGGGGGATGCGGCCTTCGGCAACATCCGCATCGGCGTGGACGCCTCGACGGTCAACACCGCGGCGAAGGGCTCCGCCGGCGACTTCGCGCAGGACTCCGGCAGCATCTCGATCACGAATCTGCAGCAGACAGCCTGGAGCACGCAGGCCTCGGTGTTCACCCTGACCGGGATGAGCATGCAGCTGACGGATGGGTCCACGGGATGCTTCTGAGCAGCCGCGCGTCGACGACCATAGAGGACGGCATGCCCGTGCAGTCCCGGAGCGCCACGGCGCCCGGACGGGCCGCCGGGTTCCGCAACTGGCGCCGCGGGCGGCCCTTCGTCGGCGGCCTGCTGGCCGGCCTCGGCGGGGTGGAGATGTTCTTCTCCGGGCAGCTAGATCTCGGCCACCTGCACATCCAGCTCGGGATCGAAGGGCTCCAGGCCACCGTCATCCCGATCGTGCTCGTACTGCTGGGAGTCCTGTCGGTCACCATGCCGGCCCACCACGTGTTCTACGGAATCCTCACGCTCGTGGTGGCCATCTACTCCCTCGTCGGCGTGAACATGGGCGGCTTCATCATCGGCATGCTCCTCTCCGGGATCGGTGGAGTCCTGATCGTCGCCTGGATGGGCCCGCAGGGGGCCAAGCGAGGAAAGAGGGCGGAGTGAACGTGCGCCGCATACGCGCCGTGGCCGCCGTCCTGACCGGCTCGGTCCTCGCGCTGCCCTTCACGCTCGGAGCCGCTCGGGCCCCTGAGAGCGCCCCGACTGCGCTGTGCGTGCCACTCCTGGACTCCTGCCCCACCTCGACGCCGAGCCCCTCGGCGCCGGGGCCGGGCACTCCCACGCCGGGACCGGGCGCCCCCGGGCCGCTCCCCATCGTCCCCGGCACCCTGCTGCCGGGCCCCGGGTCCAGCCCTACCGCCCCGGGGGTCCCGGATCCCACCGCGACCCCCGAGCCGACATCCAGCGCCCCGGTGGGGGCGCCCCGGGACAGCGGGACGACGGTCTTCACCAAGACGCCGGCCTCGATGGGCTCCCAGAGCCTGTCCTTCACGGGCCTCAGCTCGGTCAGCATCGTGACCGTGCCGACCGCCGACGGCAGCGGCCAACGCGCCCTGAAGATCACCGCCGACTCGATCACCATCACCGGGTTCACCCTCACCGTGCGGCACGCCAACGGCCCCGGCCTCGTCACGTCGGCGGACAAGATGGTGCTCAGCGGGCACGTCAGCGTCTACCTGGGGTCGGTCACCGGCACGACCTCCAACGGGCGCAGTCTGGCGCTCGGCACCGATACGCCTCCACCGCTCGACGACGTCGCGCCCGGCCTCCTCAGGGTGACCATGGGCCTCGTCGGGACCACGGCAGACTCGATCAGCTACACGAACACCGACCAGCGGATGGTGCAGCCTTAGCGCTTCGTAACGGTTATCGGTGACGCCGACGTGGTGGAGTTCCGCTTCAGCGTCTAGGTCTTGAACTAGTGGGTGAACCGACGCTTGTGTCAGTCGACGACGAGTCGGCGGGTGGCAGGGTCGACCCGGACTCGTCCCGTGGCGAGCAGTTCGGTCGGCTCGACTGGCGTAAAGCTCAGCTCTTCCCGAGCGTTCGAGGAGCCGCGGAGGACGCGCTCGACCTCGTCACGCGGGAGGGGGTCGGCGCCTTCGTATCGGACGAGGGAGTGGACCCCGGCGATGACTCCGTTGGAGTTGTAGCCAACCCAGCTGGACTGTTCTGCGGGAACGGGATCCGGGCCGAGGCCGGAGTAATGCTTCGCGGGCGCGTCGATCTCGCTGAGGCGCGAGCTGTACGGAGATGAGAGGAACAGCGTGCCGACCGCCGCCGCCTTGACGTCCTCCTCTGCCCAGACCTGAAGCACCACCAGGTCGGTCGTTGCCCGAAGGACGGATTCTCCGCCGAACGGGGCCTCGCCATACCAGGCTGAGCTCCGTCCGTCGGCGATCCTCACCCAGGCAGGTGAACCCCACACTGCGGTGAGGGCGGCCTGTCCGAGTACCCTGCTGCGCGGCACTGAGATCAGCTGTGTGGACGCGCGTTGCTGGCCTAGCCAGTACTTGAAAACGGCGCTGATGACCACGTCCATGTTCGGACTCCTCTCAGGTGTTTCTGACTACTAGAGCGGATGGTGCCGTGAGTAAACGCTGTGGTGCGACGGAGGGTCAAGTCCTCGAAGAGACCAGATGACAAGGGCCCCCGGGGCGGCGAGGTAGACCGGGCGTTCTCCTATGTCACCTTGAATATGCAGAGATATTCTGAGCCCTGAGCGGCCTGCACCGGGGCACGCCGTGGAGTGAACGGGGCGCAGATGACGACTATTCCGACGGGTTATCGTCCGCTTCCGTGTCCACTGTGCAGGTCTCAGGTCGCCGTCAGCTGGGAAGACGAGGCATCACTCGCGGACGAAGGTCCCCGGTGGATCCCGACGAACCCCCAGTGCACGAACTATTCGTGCACCCTCTCATCCTCCGACCTCGACGGCCACGAAAAGGCCCTTCTCGCGAGGTCGATTGCCAACTGGTTCGGGTGACGCGGGCGGCCAGGCGGGCGCGGCGGAGCGATTGACGACGGCGGCGTACCGCTGGGTAGGGCGCATGATCTCAGGCGCCTAGCGATTGGGGTATCCCAATCGCTGACGTCCAACTAGTGTTCGATCGTGGTTAATCTGAAAGATATGTTGCAGCTCGATAACAACCTTAATCTGAAACGGAGCTTTCGTAGCCACCGACTGCGGACTGTGCGTAGGCTGTGTGCCATGTGAGGCGCGCCACGTCCCTGTGTCTCGGGGGAGGGCCGTCCGGCCGGATATCACCGGCACTTCATTCATGGAACAAGGAGGCGGAATGCGTTTCGGGCGTATTTCCAAGGTGGTGGGGATTGCGGCAGCTGCTGCGCTTGCCCTCAGCGCCTGCGCAACCCAGGGCGGATCGACGTCACCCTCGTCGAGCGGCTCGGCTGCCAAGCAGGGCGGCAGCGCCACTGTTGTCGAGGTGAACGCGGTCAACACGTTCAACCCCAACACCGCAGACGGCAACACGGACATCAACTCCAAGATCAGCCTCGCGACCCACTGGGGCTTCTACTACGTGGACAACTCCCTCAAGATTGTCCACAACGAGAAGTTCGGGCACTACGAGAAGACCTCGGACAGCCCGCTGACCGTCAAGTACACGATCAACGACGGCGTGAAGTGGTCCGATGGGACTCCGGTCACGGCGTACGACATCGCGCTCAACTGGGCGGCCAACTCGGGTTGGTTCGATGACGCGAACCCCAAGGCCAAGACGGGTACGTCGTACTTCTCGACCGCCGCCGACACCACGGGTCTTAACGCCACCAAGTTCCCTGACGTTTCCTCGGACGGCAAGTCGTTCACGCTGACCTACACCACGCCGTACGCCGACTGGGAGACCGCGATCGGCCCCAACAACGGCACGATCGACATCCCGGCTCACGTGGTCGCCAAGAAGGCCGGCCTCGCCGACGCCAAGGCTCTCTTCGACCTCATGAAGGGCATGAAGAAGGGTGACCCGGCGAGCCCGCAGCCGGCGAACGAGACGCTCAAGAAGGCCTCCGACTTCTACAACACGGGCTTCGATTCGAAGACTCTCCCCACGGACACGAGCCTCTTCCTTTCGAACGGCCCCTACGTCGTCAAGGACATGGTCGCTGACCAGTCCATGACGCTTGTTCGGAACAAGGACTTCAACTGGGGCCCGACCCCCAACCTCGACCAGATCACGATCCGGTACATCGGTTCGGCTCCGGCACAGATCCAGGCGCTCAAGAACGGCGAGGCGGACATCATCGCCCCGCAGGCGTCCTCGGACACGATCCAGCAGCTCAAGGCGATCCAGGGCGTGACGGTCGATCAGGGCAACCAGCTCTCCTACGACCACCTCGACCTGAACTTCAGCGGCCCGCTGGCCGACAAGGACGTCCGCACGGCGTTCATGCTCACGGTTCCTCGCCAGGACATCGTGGACAAGATCATCAAGCAGATGGACCCGAACGCGAAGCCGCTCGACTCGCAGCTCTTCGTGCCGCAGCAGGCCGCATACGCCGACTCGGCCAAGAACAACGGCTCCTCGGCCTACGATTCGGTCAACATCGACAAGGCCAAGCAGCTTCTGGCCGGCAAGACGCCGTCGATCAAGATCATGTACAACAAGGACAACCCGAACCGTGTTGACGCCTACACCCTCATCGCCGCAAGCGCGACCAAGGCCGGCTTCAACATTGTCGACGGCGGCCTTGGCAAGTCCGACTGGGGCAAGGCCCTCGGTAAGGGCGGCTACGACGCGACGATCTTCGGTTGGATCAACCCGGGCGTCGGTGTCTCCGGCGTGCCGCAGATCTTCAAGAGCGGCAACGGCAACAACTTCAACAAGTTCTCGGATTCCGGGGCCGACGCGCTCATGACGCAGCTCGTCCAGACCACGGACCAGAGCAAGCAGACCGACCTCGAGAAGCAGATCGACCAGAAGATCTGGGCGGCGTCCTACGGCGTCCCGCTCTTCCAGGCGGTTGGCGTGGATGCCTACAGCGACCGCGTGACGGGTGTGAAGTACATGCCGAACAGCAGCGGCGTGTGGTGGAACTTCTGGGAGTGGGCTGCTAAGTAGCCCTCGTTCTCCAGAGTTCTGATGCTGAGAAGCGCTGGGACCGAGCTAGTGGGTCCCAGCGCTTCGCAGCGCCCCCGGCATCATCCCGCCATCCCGCCGTCGGGCCCCCGCCGACCGCGGGAACAGCCCTAGGCCCCCCTACAAGCTGTCCGACCACCTTTCGGAGAGCTGACTTTCGAGGTACAACGAAACATGGTGACATACGTCGTCCGGCGCCTCATCACCGCAGCCCTGATCCTCCTTGGCGCGTCTTATCTGGTCTACAACCTGACCGCGCTCTCCGGGGATCCATTGGCCGACTTGAGGACAAATCCCAACTCCGCCCAGCTCATGCAGGCGCGCTCCCAGCTTCTCGATCTGGATACCCCGGCGCCCATCAGATACTTCAAATGGCTCGGCGGCGCCGCGAGCTGCCTCGCGGGCAACTGCGATCTCGGCAAGAACATTGCCGGGCAGCCCGTGACTCAGGCCCTCGGCCAGGCGCTCGTCCAGACGCTGACGCTCGTCACGGGCGCCGCGATTCTGGCCATCCTCGTGGGTGTGGCCCTCGGCATCATCACCGCCCTGCGTCAGTACAGCGCGCTGGACTACGGCGTGACGTTCTTGGCCTTCCTCTTCTTCTCGCTGCCGATCTTCTGGGTCGCCGTCCTCCTCAAGGAGTATGGCGCCATCGGCTTCAACAACTTCCTCGCCCATCCGGACATCCCGCTGACGGTCGCCTTGGGAATCGGACTCGTGTTCGGCATCGTCGCCGGCGTGGTCACCGGGGGTGGCCTGCGGCGCAAGGCCATCGTTGGCGCCATCGCGTTCGCGTTCGTGACCCTCGTGCTCGTGGTTGCTAGCCTCACGCAGTGGTTCCGCTACCCGGGCCTGGGCCTCGGTGTGATCCTTGTCGCCGGCGTCGGCATCGCGTTCGCCATCACGGTCCTCGCGGCCGGCCTGCAGAACCGCCGTGCTCTCTACGCGGGCCTCACGACCGTCGTCATTGGAGCCGCGGCCTACTTCCCGATCCAGTCGCTGCTAGACCTCGCGACGCCGCTCATGGTCCTCATCCTCGCGGTCGTGACGGTGGCGGTCGGCATCGCGGTGGGCTACTTCTGGGGCGGCTACGATCGCGGCCAGGGCATGCGCGTGGGCGGCATCACCGCGTTCATCGTCGGTGGCTTGATCATGCTCGATCGCTTCCTGCAGGCGTGGCCCGCGTACTTCGGTAACGGCCTCGTCCGCGGCCGTCCGATCGCGACCATTGGCGGCGCGACGCCGAACTTCCAGGGCGACTTCTGGACCACGGGGATCGACTCGTTCACCCACCTGGTCCTGCCCACGGCCGCCCTCGTGCTCATCTCCCTTGCGAGCTACACGCGGTACACGCGCTCGTCGATGCTCGAGGTCATGAACATGGACTACATCCGCACGGCCCGCGCGAAGGGCGTGAGCGAGCGGTCCGTCGTGATGCGCCATGCGTTCCGCAACGCGCTCATCCCGATCTCGACCGTCGTCGCCCTCGACATCGGCCAGCTGATCGGCGGCGCGGTCATCACCGAGACGGTCTTCTCCGTGCACGGGATGGGCTTCATGTTCCTCGACGGCATCCAGCACGTCGACCCGAACCCCGTCATGGGCGTCTTCGTGTGCGTCGCGATTACGGCCCTGGCCTTCAATCTCATCGCGGACCTCGTGTACTCCGCTCTCGATCCACGCGTAAGGGTGAAGTGACATGAGCCATCAGCCTCAGCAGGAAGACGTGCTGGCTGGCCCCACTGGTTCAGCAGCGAAGGAGACCAAGGCGCCCGCGGCGGGCATCGAGCCGATCAGCGAGACCAAGGGCCTGAGCCTCGGTCAGATCGTCCGCAAGCGGTTCTTCGGCCACTCGGGCGCCCTCGTTGGCCTCGTAGTCTTCGCGATCATATTCATCCTCGCGTTCTCGTCCGAGGGATGGGGTCCGCTCCCCGGCTGGTGGAAGTACCAGCACGATCAGGTCACCCCGCTCGTGAACGAGGGCGTCCCGACGTGGACGCTCTCGCCGTTCAGCTTCGGCGACCACCCGTTCGGCCAGGACCGGATCGGCCGCGACCTGTTCGCCATGACGATGCGCGGCGCCCAGCAGTCCATCATCGTCATGGTCATCATCGGCCTCGTCGCCGGGATCATCGGCGTCGTCGTCGGCTCCCTCGCGGGCTACTTCCGCGGCTGGGTCGAGACGATCCTCATGCGCCTGACCGACATCATCATCATCATCCCCGTGCTGCTCCTCGCCGCCGTCATGTCCCAGACGGCCGGCCGCCGCGACGCGGGCACGTGGTTTGCGTCGTTCGCCGCGAGCAACGGCGTCGTGGTGCTCGGCATCTTCCTCGGCCTCGTCGTGTGGGTCTCCCTCGCCCGACTCGTCCGCGGCGAGTTCCTCTCGCTGCGCGAGCGCGAGTTCGTTGACGCGGCCCGCATCTCCGGTGCGTCCAACTTCCGGATCATCTTCAAGCACATCCTGCCGAACGCGATCGGCGTCGTGATCGTCAACGGAACGCTCATCATGTCCTCGGCGATCCTGCTCGAGACGGCGCTGAGCTACCTCGGCGTCGGCGTCAAGGCTCCGGACACGTCGCTTGGTCTCCTCATCTCGCAGAATCAGGAGGCGTTCTCAACGCGTCCGTGGCTCTTCTGGTGGCCGGGCCTCTTCATCGTGCTCATCTGCCTCAGCATCAACTTCATCGGCGACGGCCTGCGCGACGCGTTCGACCCGCGCCAGAAGAAGTTCAACGCGAAGCGGGCCAAGGACCGCAAGGTCCACGGCAGCGCGGTCGCTGCGGGCGCAACGGCAGGGACGTCTCTTGACGTGGGCGGGACCGTGAGTTCGGTGACGGCTGCGGCGCCCGACTCCGAGGCGTTCGGCGGTGCGCCGGAGCGCGCCGAGGACGGCCAGGGCGGGAAGCCCTGACGTGAGCCCCTGGGCAGTCCCGGCCCGCCGGTCAGGCGGTCAGAGTCACGACGGTCGCGG
>NZ_JBKZWT010000077.1:0-14273 GCF_047759905.1 Sinomonas sp. G460-2
CCCTGTGGTTGGCGCGGGCGGGCAAGCCGCCGTGGACGCGTGCCAGGGCCCAGTGCGCTTCACGCCCGTCACGGTCTCGGTCAGCATCGCCGAGCACGATCTCTGCGGCGGGTGGAATCGCATGAGCTGGATTCAGCCAGGCACAGTCGTGACGGTTCAGGGCTACGGAACGTATACGGCGTTCCAGCGCATGGTCGTCTCGAAGGGCGCCTCGGAATACGTAGTGGCTGGTTTCGCGGGCGGCTACCCGCCGATCTTCCTCCAGACGTGCATTCCGGGCACCGACCAGATGCTGCTCATCGGGCTGCACTGACTCATCGGACTGCACCAACTCATCGGACTGCACTGAGAGGATGCCAAGAATGAGCCTTCTGCGGAAGAAGGGGGCGGGGGCTTCCCGCCCCCTCCGATCGGCGAGGCGGGTGGGACAGGCGGTGCTGCCGGTCCTCGCGGCGGTGGCGCTGAGCGGCCTGCCAGCCTTCGCAGCCGCCGGTCCCTCCCCGGTTTCCGGGCCGAGCCCGTTCGCCGGCTGCACCTCCGTGACCCCACCCCCTGTGGCCTCGCCCCCGGGGACGGCGACCCTCTACCCGAACACCGAGGTGGAGCCGTTTGTGGCTTCGAACCCAGCCAACTCGGACAACTTGATCGGGGTGTGGCAGCAGGACGTCTACTCCACCCGCTCCGCGCGGGGAGCCGTCGCCGCCTATTCCACCAACGGGGGCAAGACCTGGGGGACCACCCCGCTGCCGTTCACCGGGTGCGCTCCGTCACCGCTCTTGGAACCGAGCACCGGCAAGCCCTATGACGCGGTCTACGACAACTGGGTGTCGGTGGGACCCGACGGCACCGCCTACACCACCGCCGCGGCGGGCAATTCCACCACCTCCAGCAACGGCATCGTGGCGGCCGCCTCCACCGACGGCGGCAAGACCTGGTCTGATGCCACCACCATCGTCGACAGTGTCCAGGACCCGTCCGGCCAGCACAAGTTCTTCAACGACAAGCCCTCGGTCACCGCCGATCCCGCCCGGGCCGGAGCCGCCTATGCGGTGTGGGACCAGCTGTCCGCCTCGCGGATCTTCCCGATCTACACGAGCAACTCCCGCGGGCCCGCCCTCTTCTCGCGGACCACGGACGGCGGACGGACCTGGAGCACGCCGGCGGCGATCTACGACCCGGGTGAACAGAACCAGACCATCGACAACCAGGTGGTGGTGGTCCACGGGGTCCTGTACGACTTCTTCGACCTCCTCTCAGCCACCGGCAACACGGCCCCAGGAGGAGGCACCACCCCCGTAGGGCACGTAGCATTCATCACGTCTGCCGACGGCGGCCAGACCTGGTCCGCACCCACGATCGTCGCCGGCCTGGACACCGTCGGGGTGAGCGATCCCAATACGGGAGCAGCGGTGACCACCGGAGGCATCACATCCCTGGCCCCGGCGTTCGACCCGGTGACCGGCGAGCTGTACGCAGTCTGGCAGGACGGCCGGTTCAGCGGCGGCCGGTACGACGAGATTGCCGTCTCGAGCTCAGCCGACCTCGGCAAGACCTGGTCGGCGGCCGCCCGACTCAGCACCGACACCGGACGGCCCGCCTTCAACCCGGCGATCGCGGTCCGCGCCGACGGGACCGTCGGAGTCTCCTACTACGATCTCCGCGCCCTCTCCCCGACCAACACCACCACCCTCCCCACCGGGTACTGGCTCAAGGAGCTCCGCCCAGGAGCGGCTGGCTTCGGGCCCGACGTGCCCCTCTGGCCTGCCGGCCAGCCCTTCAACCTCATGGCCGCCCCGGTGGTGGCCGGAGGGTACTTCCTCGGGGACTACCAGGGCCTCTCCTCAAGCCTGACATCCCTGTTCGTGGCCACCACTTGCTCCGACTCCTCGTGCGTCGGCAAGAGCAACCCAACGGACGTCTACACCGGTTCGCCGTAGCCTCTTCGGGGAGATCCGGCCCGCTGGGGAGCCAGGTACCCGCATCGGGAGGCGCGCCTCATTCCCCCGCGGAGAAGGCGGGCGGAAACAGCTCGTCCGCGGGACGGCGCTCGACGTCCCGTTCCGAGTACGCGCTGCGCATCTGGCCGAAGAGGCGCTGCGCCTGGTCCTTGAGCTCGCGGAGGTCGACGCCGGGGATTTCGCCGTCCCGCATGACGACGCGCCCCGCGACGACCGAATGGGTGGCTTGCCTCGCGCTGCCGTTGAGCAGGAGCGTGCGGATCGGGTCGTCGAGGACGCCGTCGCGGATGTCGTCCAGGGAGAACGCGACGAGGTCCGCCTGCGCGCCGACTTCGAGACGTCCGAGGTCGCTCCGGCCCAGGGCTCTGGCTCCGCCCAACGTCGCCGCCTCGAAATAATGCTCGGCCGGCGCCGCATCAAACCGTCCGTCCACGATCTTGGCGAGGTGGACTCCGGCGTCCATGCCGCGGATCAGATCGGGAGGGAAGGAATCGGTGCCCAGCGACAGGTTGATCCCGGCGTCGCGGAAGGCCGCGAACGAATTCAGGGCCTTTCCGTAGCGGAACGAAGTGAGGGGGCAGTGGATGATCGAGACGCCTGCCTCGGCAAGGGTTCTCAGGTCGCCGCGGTCCTCGCCGAAGACCTCGGGATTGCGGTCGACGAAGATGCCGTGGGGGATCAGGAGGCGTTCCCTCAGGAGACCGGTCTTCTCGAGCAGCTCGAGCGGCGTCATCCCGTACCGCTCCTCGATGAGCTCGCGTTCCTGCAGCTGCTGGAGGCAGTGGAGCCTCACGATCGCGCCGCGCGAATGCGCTGTCTGGGCGGTCTCGCGCAGCAGCTCCTCGGTCATGGTCTCGATGCGGCACGGCAGGAGGACCCCCGTGACGAGCGGATCCGCCAGCTCGTCCGCGTAGTCCAGGAAGCGGACGGCGTCAGCCAGACCTACCCGGCCAAGCTCCTCGTCGAAGGCGACATCCCGCCGGCCGTCGCGCCGCACCACGTGGACGCCGGCTCGGTACGACGGGCCTAGGTAGCTTCGAAGGCCGATGCTCGCGGACGATTCGCTCATACCGACCAGCTCGTCGAAGGATTCGGCCCACGCGGAATGGGTCTCGGCCGCGATGGGCATGTACGTCGTGATGCCGTGCAGGGCGAGCTGGACCAGGGCGTACTTTCTGACGAGCTGCCGTTGCTCGGGCGAGAACACGTCTGCGCGCCTTGTGTCGAAGTAGTCCTCGGACCACTGCAGTCCCGCGGACCTTTCCGGCGATGACCACGAGTCGATCAGCAGGTGGTCGATGTCTGCGAGCGCATCGAGATCGATGAGTCCGGGCGTGATGAGGGAGCGGCCGAGCCGGAACCACTCGTCCACGGGCCCGCTGTAGCCCTGCCCGACGTACACGATGCGGTCGCCTTCGTAGACCACGTCCCCGTCACGAAAGAGGATGTGCCGGCCGTCCCGGTGACCCAGCACGAATTCGGCGCTGAACCGTGTGCGCAAACCAACCTCCGAATAGTCCATCGCGAGCTGCCTTCATCGGCCGCCAACCACCGCCAGATTAGACCCTTGGTATGCCAACTGACTACCGGCGGCGATGGGCGATCATCGAGTTTGGAATCGAAACTCCTGAAAACTAGGGGAAGAATCGACGTGCAGATGCCAAGCCATCATCTCCCTCTAGCGTCGATGGTATACCGTTTGCTATTGTGATCTGGCGCACGCTACCGAGCCAGGTGCAACCCGTCGCCGGTTGGCGTGCCCCCTATCCCCCACCCCCACGCACAAGAACAGTGAGTTTCAGATGGCTCCACGACCCCAGGAATCCAGCCAAGAGGCGGACGCCCAGCAGGTCCTCTTGCAGACGAGCGGAGACAAGGATCTCCACGAACCGCGCACCATCACCCGGGGGCATTGGGTGACGGTTGTCAGCGTTTCCACGGCCATCTCTCTCGTCGCGGTCCTCATCGGAACGTTGAAGTTCCAGATGGGGCCGGCCGCCCTCGTCCTGCTCCCGATCATCTGGGCGGTGATCTTCGGCGGGATCGTCGGAACGCAGCGCCTGCGGCGCGTGTCCGGTTCGAGCCGCGCCGTAGCAACCCTCCTCCTCGAAATCGGCATCGTCCTGTTCCTCGCGAAACTCGGAACGGGAATCGGTCCGTCGCTCGCCAAGTTCACGCAACTCGGCCCCGCCCTCCTGCTCCAGGAAGTCGGGCACATCTTCGGAACGGTGATCCTCGCCCTGCCCTTCGCCGTCGCCATGGGCCTGGGGCGTGTGGCGATCGGCGCAGCGTGGTCGATCGACCGCGAATCGTTCCTGGCGTACGCCCTGCAGCGGTTCGGCATCCGCTCGGGTGAATACCGCGGCGTGTTCTCCGTCTGGCTGCTCGGAAGCCTGTTCGGCGCCGTGTTCATCTCGCTTCTGGCCGGAACGGTCGGCAATCTGGGGATCCTCGACCCGCGCGCTCTGGCCCTCGGACTCGGGCTCGGTTCATCGTCGATGATGCTGGGCGGCGTGGGGGCACTCTCGATCCTCTTCCCGGGGCAGGCCCCCGAGATCGCGGCCCTGGCTGCCCTCTCAAACCTCATCACCAACATCGTGGGGTTCTACGCCGGGGTCTTCCTCTCACTCCCGCTGGCTCGCGGCCTGTACCGCTTCTGGAGCCGCGTGTTCGGGCGTGACGACGAGGGCAAGTCCCTCAAGAAGGCCTCTACTCGGAACGAGGCCGCGAGCTCGCCGGGCGGGGCGCCGGTGGCCGTTGAATCAGACCCGACGGTCAAGACCAGCCCGCGGGTCCTGCTTGTGGCGTATGCGGTAGTCGGAGTCTGCGGCCTGCTCGTGAACGCCGTGGGCACGAAGTCCTTCCACCCCGAGGACGCGCTGGGAATCGTGATCCTGCTCGCGCTCACAGCGATCTCCTTCGCCCTCTCCAAGGTGCTGCCCATGGTGCCATCGAGCATCTGGGTTCTGGCGATCGCGACGATCCTCACCGCTCCCTTCATGCCCACGAGCGGGTTTGTCGTCGGCATCACGGGGAATCTGGACGTCCTCACCCTCGGCGTGCCCACGCTGGCCCTGATCGGCCTGACCGTGGGCCGCGACATCAAGGCGCTCAAGTCCTTGAGCTGGAAGATCGTGGTCGTGGCGCTCATCACCTACACCGCATCCTTCCTCGCGGCCACAGTCCTCGGCCAGATCGCGCTGCACTAGCTGCTGAGAACGGCTGCTGAAAACGAAGGGGGACGGTGCGCCTTGGGCGCACCGTCCCCCTTCGTCTGCAGCTGACGCCCCGCGACGCTGGGGAATCTTCGACGTCCGCACCGTCCTCGCCCCGGACGCGCGCTCTGGCGCGGCCGCCGCGGACCTGCACTAGGGCGAATCCCCTTCGCGGACGGGCGGCAACGAGGCGTCAGGCGTGCAGTGGCTGGCGCCCGCGGACGAAGTCGGACAAGGGGAGCATTGACGTCTGGCCGCCTGCGCCACGCACGGTGATGCGGTCTTCGCCGAGGTTGGCCACGGTGGTGCACAGAGTCATGAGCGGGTCGGTGCCAGCAGCCGTGCGGAACACCCCCGGTCCGGAGAGCCCGTCGAGGAACCAGCCGTCGCCAGTTTCGGCGTCGGGCACTCCAAGTCGATCGAGCAGTTCCCCGCGCGCGACGCTTTCGGCGAAGCCGCCGAGCTTCTGGGTCGGGTCCCCTGGAGCCCGGGCGGCGGGCTCGTCCAGGCTGGAGGGAAGGCGGCGCAGGTGGTTGGCGTGCCAGTGCAGCGGCTGCTCCTCGGAGATCTCGGCGATGTCCACGAGGCCGGCAGCGGTCTCGACCCCGGCCGCCCGCCCGTCCCCGGAGGACCCGATAGTCACCGCGAATCCGCCGGCCATCGGGTGTGAGCCCAGGTACTCGAGCGCCGTCGTCAGATCGGGCGCAGACTGCAGCGACCGCATCACGAAGTGGCGCCCGGGGCTCGCGCTCGGGCGGGCGACCTGGATGTGGTTGATGCCCCACACCAGGCCGTTCGAGGTTGCGGTGAAAGCGTTCGAGGGCAGGAAGCCGGGGTAACACTGGGCCGTGACGGTCGGCTCCCCCTCGACCGCGAGGGTGACGAACATGAGCTGCCCCTCTAGCGCCGGCGCGGCATCTTCGTTGTGCGCGAGGACAGTATTCCGGCCACACCACCCCAGGTCCGAGCACCCCGTTCCGTCACTGCTGCCCAGGTCGCCGCGCAGGTTGGCCAGCAGCAGCGCGTCGGCATCGATCTCGGCGCCGTGCGCCATGGCCGCGAGCTCGGCGAGGGCGGTCGGATGGTGCCGCCGGGTCGCAGCGACCACTCGGGCATAGTTGCGGGCGCCGGTGCCCGCGGATACCCAGCGGCGCAGCCCCTCGCGCTCCGGCATCCCCTCCTGGACGGCGTGGATGTTCGCCTTGGCGGCCCTGCCGAGGGCGGCGAAGACGTCGAGGCGTTCGCCGCGCAGCACGAGCCAGCGCAACCCGGCGATCTCTTGCTCTACTACCAGTGCCGCCATGGTCAACTCCTCTGAACCGTGTCGGATCCCCGCGGGAACCAAACGCAACTGATCTTGGCATTCAGCCGTGTATGTGCAACTCTAGTTGCCATCTTGAAGATTGTCAGGTGGATCACATCGCACCTGACATGACCCGCAATAGAGCGAGGATCAGATGAACACCCAGAGTTCCACCTCACAAGCCGGAGCCCTCCGCCACGCCCTCGGCAATCGTCAGATGTCAATGATCGCGATCGGGGGCGTGATCGGCGCGGGGCTCTTCATGGGCAGCGGCAGCGCGATCGGCATGGCCGGACCGGCGGTGCTCGTCGCCTATGCCGCGATCGGCCTGCTTGTAGTCCTGGTGATGCGGATGCTGGCCGAGATGGCCGTGGCCGCTCCCGGCAGCGGCTCGTTTGCCACGTACGCCACCCGCGAGTTTGGCCCCTGGGCAGGCCTCTCGATCGGCTGGCTGTACGCCTACCAGTGGATGGTGACGATCGGTTTCGAGGCCATCGCCGGGGCGGCGATCGTCCACCGTCTCCTGCCGCCCATTCCGACCTGGCTGGCCGCGCTCGTCATGCTGGCCTCGCTGATCGCCGTCAACTTCACCAGGGTCGAGTCGTTTGGAACCTTCGAGTTCTGGTTCGCCATGATCAAGGTCGCCGCCATCGTCGCGTTCCTGCTCGTGGGCCTGGCGGCCATTCTCGGCCTCTTGCCCGGATTCGCCGCCCCGGGTCTCTCGAACCTCACCGGCCAGGGCGGCTTCGCCCCGGAGGGATGGGGACCGGTAGCCATGGCGTCGCTCGCCGTCTTCTTCTCCTACTTCGGCACCGAGGTAGTCACGATCGCAGCCGGTGAGGCCAAGGATCCCGCCAACGCCGTCCGCCGAGGGATCAACAGCGTGGTCTGGCGCATCCTGCTGTTCTACATCGGCTCGATCTTCGTCATCGTGATGCTCCTGCCGTGGAGCTCCACGGAGGTCGCCACGAGCCCATATGTCGCGGTCCTGAACGAGCTCCACATCCCCGGCGCCGCCGTGTTCATGAATCTGGTGGTGCTCACCGCCGTCCTCTCATGCCTGAACTCAGGGATCTACTCGTCCTCGCGCATGATCCATGCCATGGCGCTGCGCGGCGAGACGCCGAAGGCCTTCACCCGGGTCAACCGCCACGGCGTGCCCACCGCAGCCGTGATCCTCGGCTCCGCTGGCGGCCTGGCCACTATCGTCGCCAACTACTTTGTGCCGACCGACTCCGTGTACCAGTTCCTGCTCAACTCCTCTGGCTCCGTGGCCGTCGTCGTCTACTTCGGCATCACCGTCACTCAGCTGCGCTTCCGCGCCCGAGTGGACCGAAGCGCCCCCGGCAGCCTCCGGGTGAAGATGTGGGGCCACCCGTACCTCAGCATCCTGGTGCTGGTCGCACTGCTGGTGGTCACCGCCGGAATGCTGGTCTCCGCCGACACCCAGCTCTCCCTTGCCCTCACTCTGCTGGTGACTGGTATTGCCGTGGCGGCCGGCTTCCTCACGCAATGGGCGCGGCGCCGCGCCGCTCCGGCCAGGGAGGAACCAATAGAGCAGCTGGATGGCCGAGCCATATGATGCAAACATAATTGCAAGAAAGACTCTGCAAGCAAGAAGAAGTGCGCAAGAAGGGGACTCGCTACCGATGACGATGCATTCCGCCACACTGGCGATCAATGAGAGGCTGCAGGCCAAGAAAGCAGCCGGAGAGAGGGTCCTGCACCTCGGATTCGGCGAAGCCGGGCTTCCCGTCCCGCCTAACGTGGTCCAGGCGCTGGCCTCCTCAGCCGCCATGAACTCGTATGGGCCCGTCGCAGGGTCTCAGCAGGCTCGGGAGGCTGTGGCCGGGTGGTTCACCCGCCGGGGGCTCGAGACCGACTGGACCCAGACCATCCTCGCCCCCGGGAGCAAAGCCCTTCTGTTCGCGCTCCTGGCCGCGATCCCCGGGGACGTGGTGCTTCCCCGCCCCTCGTGGGTCAGCTACGCGGCCCAGGCTGCACTGCTCGGCAAGGACGTGGTGTGGGTGCCGATCCCGGAGCGATCTGGCGGCATACCCGACCCGGATCTGCTCGAGGAGGCGCTGCGCGCCGCTAGGGCCGAGGGCAAGAATCCGACCTCGCTGGTGATGACGGTCCCGGACAACCCCACCGGAACCGTCGCCGAGGCCGAGGACATCAAAAGGGTCTGCGCGATCGCCGAGAGCCACGGACTGGCGATCATCTCGGATGAGATCTATGCCGCGATGGTTCACGACGGCTCGGCCCCGAGTCCGATCAGCTGTCTTCCGGAGCGCACGGTCATCACCACGGGCCTGAGCAAGTCGATGGCACTGGGCGGCTGGCGGATTGGCTTTGCCAGGACTCCGGACAATGCCTGGGGCGAGCAACTCATGGCAGCCCTGGTCGGCATAGGCAGCGAGGTCTGGTCGGGCCTGGCCGCTCCCATGCAGGCCGCCGCCGCCTACGTCCTCGGAGATGAGCCGGAGGTCCTCGCACACATCGAGAAGTCGCGCCTGCTCCATGCGCGCGTTGCCCGGGCGGTCTACAGCGAGTTCCGTTCCGCCGGGGCGGCCTGCCGTCCGCCGAAGGCCGGGTTCTACCTCTACCCGGACTTCGAACCCGTGGCCGATGTCCTGGAACGCCAGGGCATCGGAACCGGATCGCAGCTGAGCACAGCGCTGCTGGAGCGGTTCGGCGTCGGCGTGCTGCCCGGCGTCGCCTTCGGCGACGACGACAAGGGCCTGCGCGCCCGGGTCGCCACGAGCCTGCTCTACGGCGTCAGCGACGAGGAGCGATGGGCTGCACTCAACAGCGAAGACCCAACCTCCCTGCCATGGATCGCCGGCTCGCTCACGCACTTGCGCGGTGCACTGACGCAGCTCACTGGTAGGGTGGCTGCGGCGATCGACTGAGGCCAGTACCCAAACTCAGCCCAGTCGCGCCGGATCTTTCGGAGGTGTCGAGTGGACCAGGCAGGCCCCGCAGCTCCGCAGTCTTACGCGGAGCTGCGGGACCTCCTGCACGAGCGCATGCCCGATCTGGCCAAAGGGCAGCACAGGATGGCTGAGCTCCTGCTGACCGATCCAGAGGGCACCGCCTTCCGCACCATCGCGCAGACCGCAGAGCTGGCCGGGGTCCACCAGTCCTCGGTGGTGCGATTCGCCAAGAGCCTGGGCCTGGACGGCTACCCCGCGCTGGTCCGCCTATGCCGTGAACACCTGAGCGATCAGGCGCACATGGTCCGGCGCTTCGACCAGGCGCAACGGGACTCCAAGCCGGAGAACCTGCTCGCCAGGGTGGTCGACCACGACCAGCAGAATCTCGCACGCACCTTCGCCCGCATCGATCCCCTCCAGTGGGCGGAAATCGTCGAGCTCGTTGCGACCGCACCGCGGGTGCACGTGATCGGGCTCCGCAAATGCCTCTCGGTGGCCCAGCTCCTTGCCTACCTGCTCCGGCTCGTACGTCCCGGCGTGCATCAGCTGGCGCCGGTGACGGGGCAGCTGGCCGACGAGATCCACGAGCTGGAGGCCGGCGAGGTCTTCATCGCGATATCGATCCGCCGCTACACCGCCGACACCGTGAACGCCTTGGAGGCGGCCCGGCGACGTGGCCTGACGACAATCGCGCTCACCGACAATGCCGCCTCGCCGCTGTCCAACCAAGCCCAGCACACGTTGTTCGTCGACTGTGAGGGTGTGACAATCCTGCGATCCCTCACGGCCTTCGTCTCGCTGGTCCAGGCCCTTTCGACCGCCGTCGCGCTGCGCCTGGGGACCCAAAGCCGCTCGGAACTCATCACCGACGAGGAAATGCTCGCGGACCTTCACGTCTACACGGACGAACCCGGCTCTACCGACCTGCGCTGACGAGCTCGAGCCCGCTGGCCACAACCCGGCCCCGGTGGAGGACCGTCCGGTCCTTGCCGCGGTCCATGACGGCGGCGGCCGGAGTTTCGCCGTCGACGAGGAGCAGCTCGGCCGGGTCGCCGGCCGCAAGCCCCGGACGGTCGGCCGTGCCCTTGAGCCGCCGCGCAGTCGGGTCGATGACGCTCGCTCCGCCGACGCTCGCGACCGCGAGGCAGTGCTCGATGAGCTCGTCGCGGCGGAATCGGTTGGTGAAGGCCAGCTGCCACGTGCGGTCGAGCATGTCGGCGTTGCCGTACGGGCTCCAGTAGTCGCGCTGCCCGTCTTCGCCGAGGCCCATCCGGACGCCCGCTTCAGCCAGGTCGACGAGCGGGAGCTGGCCCTGCAAGGCTGGCGCCACCGTGGCCATCGAGACGTCGAGTTCGGCGAACTCGTCGATGAGCCGCCGCGTGGTCGCCTCGTCCACACTGCCCAGATCGTAGGCGTGGCTCATGGTCACCTTGCCCTGCATTCCCAGAGCGCGGGTCCGCTCGAGGATCAGGTCCGTGCTGTACACGCCGAGGTGACCGGGTTCGTGCAGGTGGATGTCGACGGGCAGCTGGTACTTCTCGGCGAGGCCGAAGACGATGTCGAGGTGCCTCACCGGGTCGCGGTCGAGCGTGCACGGATCGATCCCGCCCACCACGCCGGCCCCGAGCTTGAGCGATTCCTCGATGAGCTCGGGCGTCCCGGCCTCGCGCAACAGCCCTGCCTGCGGGAAGGCGATGATCTGCACGTCGGCTGCATGGGCGTACTGCTCCTTGGCGGCGAGCACGGCCTCGAAGCGCTCGAGCTTGCAGTCCACGTCGATCTGGGCATAGGACCGCACGCGGGTAGTACCCCGGGCGATCATCATTTCGAGCGTGGTCCGCACCCGCTCGCCGATGGGAGCCTCGGCATTGCGCCAGTTCTTCCGGTCGTTCATCACCATGGGCCAGATCCCGGGGGAAGCCGTGTGCGGCCGGAAGGGCAGGCCCAGGCGCGTCGAGTCCAGGTGCACATGGACATCCGAGAACGCCGGCAGCAGGAGCCGTCCCCGCCCGTCGACGACGACGGCGCCCTCCGGATCCGCGGCACCCGCACCGTGCGGACGCACTTCCGTGATCCTCGCGGAGGGCGCACCGGAGTCGCCGATCACGACGTCGCTTGCGGGGCCACCCCATGGCCGGGCGTTCTTGATGATGGTCGTGGTCATGGAAGCGCGCTCCTGGCGTCGACGGCGGGATCCCCCAAGGAGATTTTGTATACCATCGAGAGACTAACTCCTTCTCCGGGCCCTGTAAATCACCCATTTGGCATGCCATCTGTCACCGAGCGGCTCAGAGCAGGATGGACACCTTCACAGAGCCGCCCACAGGATTGCCCACGAGGCTGATCGCGTCCAGGAACTGCTCGAGCGGGAACTGGTGGCTGCAGATTTCCTCCATGGGCAGCTTTCCGTCCTGGAGCAGCTTGAGCGCGGCTGGCCAGCAGTGTGGCCCGAGGTGGGCGCCGAGGACGTTGAGCTCCTTGTCGTCGCCGATGATCGACCAGTCGACAGTCGCCTCGGACCGGAACACCGAATACTCGACGTACGTCCCGAGCTTGCGCAGGATGTTCAGGCCCTGCGACACCGCCGAGGGGTGGCCCGTGGCCTCGAGGTAGACGTCTGCGCCGTACCCGTCAGTCAGGTCCCTGACTCGCTGGATCGCGTCCTCGGACGCGATGTTGATGGTCACGTCCGCGCCGCACTTTCGCGCGAGCGCGAGCTTCTCATCCGACATGTCGAGCGCGACGACCGTCATCGGGTTCTTCGCGCGGGCTCCGGCGATCATTCCCAGGCCGATCGGGCCGCAGCCGGCCACCACCGCGACGTCCTCGAACTGGATGCCAGCCCGCTCCACGGCGTGCAGGGCGCACGAGAGGGGCTCGGCGAACGCCGCGTGGTGGGCCGGGAGGTCGGCCGGGGCCACGTGGGTGCGCGCCCTCGCGGGCACCAGAACGTAGTCGGCCATCGCGCCGTCGAACCCGCGGAAGCCGAACATCTCGTGGGGCGCGCACATCCAGTACTGCCCACGCTGGCAGAACCGGCATTCCCCACACGGCACAATCTGTTCGCACACGATCCGCGTGCCGATCGAGACCCCGCGGCGCTCGAGGGCGGCGTCGCCCCCAGCCACGACAATCCCGACGAACTCGTGCCCCGGCGTGATCCCCTTCTGCGTGTACGCCGGCCGATGCTCGTCGCCCCAGAACTTGGCGGCGCCGTGATAGCACTTGACGTCGCTCGCGCAGACGCCCACGGCCTCGACCTTCATCAGCAGCTCGTCCGGGCCGGGCGTGGGGACTGGGCGCTCCTCGAGCCGGTAGTCGCTGGGCCCATTGCAGACGACGGCGCGCATGGCGGTGGGCAGGGCGACTTCGGTCATGATTTCTCCGGCAGGGCTCGTCATCGGGTCTCCTCGGGATAGGGCTTTCCCACAACCATAAAGGCGCTCGACGTGCACCAACAGCACCTGAGCTCAGCAGATTCCTTTGTTAATTTCGTCCGGCCCGCGGCGTATGATCCGCAACGTAATGCCGATCCTCGGGACGAAAGGGGCCCATCATGCCCGTGAAATGGCTCGACGAACCGGAAGAGCACGACTACCCGGCCGCCGCCTCCTACCTAGCCCTCCTCGCCACTCCGGACGAGGTCAAGGCCATCGTCAAGGCCCTCAAGAAGGCGCCCGTGACCGTGCAGAAGGCCAAGGACATCCTCCGCGCGTCCCGCCTGGACCTGCTCGAGGAGACCAACGCCCATGTGCGCTCAGACCTCGTCAAGGTCCATAAAGGCGAGAGGCTCTCCCCGATCCTCCTGGTCCGCGGGAACCTCACGAACGGCGACGCCCTCCAGATCGCCGACGGCTACCACCGCGTCTGCGCGAGCTACTACACGGATGAGAACACGGACATCCCCGTCAAGCTCGCCGACTTCCCGCCGAAGGGCGAGTAACCGCGCGTGAGCTTCGTCGAGCTGTCCCTCATCTGCCTCGTCGCCCTCGCGGGGCCGCTGCTCGCGGCGAGGCGGAACTGGCACCTGCCGCTCGTCCTCGGCGAGCTCCTGGCTGGCGTCATCGTGGGCCGCTCGCTCCTGGGCTGGGTCAACGCGGACAACGAGACCCTCAAGTTCCTTGCGGACATGGGCTTCGCGCTCATGATGTTCGTCTCGGGCACCCATGTTCCGGTGCGCGACAAGACCATCCGCGCCGCGATCGGCAAGGGCGCCCTGCGGGTGGTCGTCACGGCCATCGTCGCGATCGCCCTCGGCGTGGCCGTCGCACTGCTGTTCGCGTCCGCGAACGCGCCGCTCTACGCGGTGCTCATGGCGTCGTCGTCGGCCGCTCTCGTGCTGCCCATCATCGAATCGCTCAAGTTCAAGGGCACGTCCGTCCTCGAGCTCACCGCCCAGGTGGCGCTCGCGGACGTCGCGGCGATCGTCGCGCTGCCCCTCGCGATCGACCCCGCCCACGCCGGCCCCAAGGCCATCGGCGCGTTCACCGTGGCGGTGGGCGCCGTCGTCGTCTGGTGGCTCCTGCGGAGCGTCGAGGCCAGCGGCGCGCGGCACCGCCTCCACACCTTCTCGGAGAACCGCAAGTTCGCGCTCGAGCTCCGGATCCAGCTCACGGTCCTGTTCGCCCTCGCCGGGCTCGCGCTCGCGTTCAACGTCTCGATCATGCTCGCGGGCTTCGCGTTCGGCCTCGCGGTCTCCGCGGTCGGCGAGCCGCGGCGCCTGGCGCGGCAGCTGTTCGCGCTCAACGACGGCTTCCTGGGGCCCGTATTCTTCGTGTGGCTCGGCTCGTCGATCGATCTGCGCCAGCTCGGCGGCCACCCCCAGATGATCCTCCTCGGCGTCCTGCTCGGCGCGGGC
>NZ_JBKZWT010000078.1:0-14253 GCF_047759905.1 Sinomonas sp. G460-2
GGGTGGAACACCCACGAGACGTGACCTTTGAACGGTTAAGGGCGCGGTCAGGACTCCGCGACGTTCGAGAAGCGCAGGATGAGGCCCAGCGCGATGATCACGATGCCCCACGTCAGCCCAAGGACGATGGTGAACCTATTGAGGTTCCGCTCGGCCACGCCCGAGGATGAGAGCCCCGAGGACATCCCGCCGCCGAACATGTCCGACAAACCGCCGCCGCGGCCCTTGTGCATGAGGATGAGCAGGGTCAGCAGCAGGCTCGTGATGCCGAGCAGGATCTGCAAGATGATCTGAAGTACTTGCACCGTATTGCCTCGTGGTCTTCCTCGAGTGGTTTGCGGTCGCGCTACGCTCCCGCGTGGCTCTCGAACCTGACAATGCTAGCAAATTCGGCTGGATCGAGGCTGGCGCCGCCCACGAGCACGCCGTCGACGTCGGTCTGGGCGAGGATCGCCGCCGCGTTCGCGGCCTTGACCGAGCCCCCGTAGAGGAGTCGAGTGGCCGCCGCAGCCTCGGCGCCGAAGATCGAGGCGAGCTCGGCGCGGATCGCGGCGCACATCTCCTGGGCGTCGTCCGGCCCCGCGACCTCGCCCGTGCCGATGGCCCAGACGGGCTCGTAGGCGACAACGAGGGTCGCGGCCTGCTCGGCCGTCAGCCCCTCGACGTCGGCGCGCAGCTGGGCGAGCGTATGCTCGACATGCCGACCGGCCTGGCGCACCTCGAGGCCCTCACCGACGCACAGGACGGGCACGAGTCCGTGGCGGTAGGCGGCCTTCGTCTTGGCGTTGAGCAGGTCGTCCGACTCGCCGTGGATCGTGCGGCGTTCACTGTGCCCCACGAGCGCATAGGTGCTGCCGAGCTTCGCAAGGAAGGCCCCGCTGATATCGCCCGTGTAGGCCCCCGAATCGAACGGCGAGAGGTCCTGCCCGCCGTAGACGACCTTGAGGTCGTCGCCCTGCACGAGAGTCTGCACGCCGCGGAGATCGGTGAATGGCGGGAAGATGGCCACCTCGACGCGGCCGAAATCGTGGCGGGCATCCTGAAGGGTCCAGGCGAGCTTCTGGAGGAGCGTGATGGCCTGGACATGGTCCATGTTCATCTTCCAGTTGCCGGCGATGAGCGGGGTGCGGTCGAACGTACCGTTCGAGGAGGTGGTCACGGTATCTCCTGGTGATCCTGCTTGTCCTGGGATTGAGGCACGCAGGGGCGCCGCCCGCACGGAGGTGCAGACGGCGCCCCGACGCGAAAGGGGTCAGGCTCCGAGGGCCGTGAGGCCCGGGAGCTCCTTGCCCTCGAGGTATTCGAGGCTCGCGCCGCCGCCCGTCGAGATGTGGCCGAACTGGCTGTCCTCGAAGCCGAGCGTGCGAACCGCCGCCGCGGAGTCGCCGCCGCCCACGACCGTGAGCGCGCCCGCGGACGTCGCGTCGGCGAGGGCCTGCGCGACGGCCTTCGTGCCCGCCGCGAAGGCCGGGAACTCGAACACGCCCATCGGGCCGTTCCAGAACACCGTCCTCGCCGTGGCGATCTCCTTCGCGAACGCGGCCGCGGTCTCGGGCCCGATGTCGAGGCCGATACCGGTCTCGCCGAAGGCCGTGCCCTCGATCGCGTCTGCGGAGGCGACCTCGTGCTCGGCGTCCGCCGCGAACTTCGAGGCAACCACAACGTCGGTGGGCAGCACGAACTCCGTGCCCGCCGCGGCGGCGCGCTCAAGGTAGGACTGGACCGTGCCGATCTGATCCCGCTCGAGGAGGCTCGAGCCGACCTTGTGGCCCTGCGCCGCGAGGAACGTGAACAGCATGCCGCCGCCCACGAGCAGGCGGTCCGCCTTGCCGATGAGGTTGTCGATCACCGCGAGCTTGTCGGAGACCTTCGAGCCACCGAGCACCACAACGTAGGGCCGCTCGGCACCCTCGGTGAGGCGCTTGAGCACCTCAACCTCCGTGCGCACGAGCTCGCCGAGATAAGCGGGGAGGATCGACGCGATGTCGTAGACGCTCGCGTGCTTGCGGTGCACGGCGCCGAACGCGTCGTCGACGTACGCTCCGCCGTCGCCCGTTAGCTCGGCGAGCTCACGAGCGAAAGCCGCCCGCTCGCCGTCGTCCTTGCTCGTCTCGCGCGCGTCGAAGCGCACGTTCTCGAGCACGAGCGCCTCGCCGTCCGCGAGGCTCGCGGCAAGCTCCTTCGCGCTCGGGCCCACGACGTCCGCCGCGAGGCGCACGGGGAACGCGGCGAGCTCGGCGAGGCGTTCGACGGCGGGACGCAGCGAATACTTCTCGTCCGGGGCCCCCTTGGGCCGGCCGAGGTGGGCCATCACGATGACCCTCGCGCCGGCCTCGGCCAGCTTGGCGATCACGGGCAGTGACGCGCGAACGCGCCCATCGTCAGTCACGGTGGAACCGTCGAGCGGCACGTTCAGGTCCGAACGGACCAGAACGTGCCGCCCACGGACACCTTCGGCGAGCAGCTCGTCGAGAGTGTGTGCAGTCATGGACTCAGGCTATCCGAGTTCCCGGAACGTTACGGCCGGGCCTCAGAGCTTGGACGCGACCAGCTCGGTGAGGTCCACGAGGCGGTTGGAGTAGCCCCACTCGTTGTCGTACCAGGAGACGACCTTCACCTGGTTGCCGATGACCTTGGTCAGGCCCGCGTCGAAGATCGACGACGCCGGGTCGGACACGATGTCCGAGGACACGATGGGGTCCTCGGTGTACGTGAGGTAGCCGGCGAGCGGGCCGGTCTCGGATGCGGCCTTGACGGCGGCGTTGACCTCGTCGCGCGTGACCTCGCGGGACAGCGTGACCGTGAGGTCCGTCGCCGAACCCGTCGGGACGGGGACGCGGATCGCGAAGCCGTCGAGCTTGCCCTTGAGCTCCGGAAGCACGAGGCCGATCGCCTTCGCGGCGCCGGTCGACGTCGGGACCATGTTGATCGCGGCGGCGCGTGCGCGGCGGAGATCGCGGTGCGGGCCGTCCTGAAGGTTCTGGTCGGCCGTGTAGGCGTGAACCGTGGTCATGAGGCCGCGCTCGATGCCGAACGCGTCGTTGATCGCCTTCGCGAGCGGGCCGAGGCAGTTCGTGGTGCACGAGGCGTTCGAGATGATGTTGTGGTTCTCGGCGTCGTAGAGGCCGTCGTTGACGCCCATGACGATCGTGACATCCTCGTCCGTGGCCGGAGCGGAGATGATGACCTTCTTGGCACCCGCGGCGAGGTGCTTCTTCGCGTCGGCCGCCTTCGTGAAGAAGCCGGTGGACTCGATCACGATGTCGACGCCCAGCTGGCCCCACGGGAGGTTCGCGGGGTCGCGGTCCGCGAGGACCTTGATCTCCTTGCCGCCGACGACGATGTTGCCGTCGCGGGCCTCGACCTTCTCGTCGAGACGGCCGGACACCGAGTCGTACTTGAGCAGGTGGGCCAGAGTCTCGGGGCTCGTGAGGTCATTGACGGCCACGATCTCGAGATCGGCGCCCTGGGCGAGTGCTGCGCGGAAGAAGTTGCGGCCGATCCGGCCGAAGCCGTTGATGCCAATGCGGGTAGTCACTCTGGTAGCTCTCCTTGATGCTCAGCCGAGCATCCACCACCTAGGGTGACTGCTCGGACTGTCTGAACGGTCTCGCACACCATTGGGCTGAGATTTGCACAAGGAAAGGCCTACAGCCCGAGTCTCCATTGTCCATGGCTGAAAGGCTGCTGGGCCTTTCCGCACCCCATCCTACGGAAAAAGGGCCCGTCCGTGAACAGACGGACCCTTTTTCGGGAGGCGGTGGGTGAAATCACCGCAATGTGACAGAAATCTCAGCCCTGACAGAAACTCACAAGGCTCAGGCGGGGAGGACGAGCCCCTGCGCGCCGGCGCGTGCGGCCTCGAGGCGCTTCGCGACGTCCGCCCAGTTCACGATGTTCCAGAACGCCTTGACGTAGTCAGCCTTGACGTTGACGTAGTCGAGGTAGAAGGCGTGCTCCCACATGTCGAGCATGAGCAGCGGGATGGTCCCGACCGGAACGTTGCCCTGCTGGTCGTAGAGCTGCTCGATGACGACGTTCCCGCCGAGGGGCTCAAAGGCGAGGATCGCCCAGCCGGAGCCCTGGAGGCTCGTCGCCGCCGCGCTGAAGTGCGCCACGAACTTGTCGAACGAGCCGAACGCGTCGTCGATCGCGGCCGCGAGCTCGCCCTCGGGCTTGTCGCCGCCCTCGGGGGACAGGTTGTTCCAGAAGATCGAGTGGTTCGTGTGGCCGCCCAGGTGGAACGCCAGGTCCTTGCTGAGGCGCGTCACGTCGGCGAAGTTGCCCGACTCGCGGGCCGCGGCCAGCTTCTCGAGCGCCGTGTTGGCGCCGGCCACGTAGGCGGCGTGGTGCTTGCTGTGGTGGAGTTCCATGATCCGCGCCGAGATGTGCGGCTCGAGGGCCGCGTAGTCGTACGGAAGCTCAGGCAGTACGTAGGTCACAACAATCCTCCATCGGTCGATTTCCCGCCGCGCGGTACTTCACACGGCGGGCTGGTGACGGCTCCATCCTATGCAGATCGCCGGGTCACCACCGAAGCGCTCGTTCACGAAGCGTGGAACCGCGCCACCGTAGCGGAACCGCTGCGATCAGCCGTCCAGCATGTCCGGCGTAACGTTCGCGTCCGTGCCCGGGATTCCCGTTTCGATGGCCTTCTTGTCCGCCATCGCGAGGAGCCGGCGGATCCGCCCGGCGATCGCGTCCTTGGTGAGCGGAGGGTCGGCGAGGCGGCCGAGTTCGTCGAGGCTCGCCTGCTTGTGGGCGACCCGGAGCTCGCCCGCGTAGCGCAGATGATCGGGGACGTCGTCGCCGAGGATCTCAAGCGCACGCTCCACGCGTGCGCCCGCCGCGACCGCGGCCTGCGCCGAGCGCCGGAGGTTCGCGTCGTCGAAGTTCGCGAGCCGGTTCGCCGTGGCCCGGACCTCCTTGCGCATGCGGCGCTCCTCCCACGCCATGAGCGCGTCGTGGGCGCCCATGCGGGTCAGGAGCGCGGCGATCGTATCTCCGTCACGCACGACGACGCGGTCCACCCCGCGCACTTCGCGCGCCTTCGCGGAGATCCCGAGTCGCCGGGCGGCGCCCACGAGCGCTAGGGCGGCCTCTGGGCCGGGGCAGGTCACCTCGAGCGACGACGAGCGGCCCGGCTCGGTGAGCGAGCCGTGCGCCAGGAAGGCCCCCCGCCACACGGCCTCGGCGTCCGCGGCCGAGCCGTTGACGACAGCGGACGGCAGCCCGCGGACGGGACGCCCACGGTTGTCGAGGAGGCCGGTCTGCCGGGCGAGTGCCTCGCCCTCGCGAACCACGCGGATCACGTACCGGCTCCCCCGGCGCAGGCCGCCGCCGGAGACCACGATGATCTCGGCGGAGTGCCCGTAGACCTCGGAGATCGCGCTCTTGAGGCGCCGCGCCGTGGACGCGAGATCAACCTCGGCCTCGATCACGATGCGCCCCGAAATGATGTGCAGCCCCCCAGCGAAACGCAGCATCGCCGAGACCTCGGCCTTGCGTTCGGAGGACTTCCTCACCGCGAGATGCGAGAGCTCTTCCTTGACGCTCTGGGTCAGAGCCATGCTTTCGCCTCCCCCGCCCGCGCGGACGTCCCGTGCGATGCCATCAGCCATTCCCCTGTCATCTAGCGCCGCCCGAGAACACCTCGTGATAGGCGGCCGCGAGCCGGAGCGGATCGTGCACCGCCCGGTGGCCCGAAGCTCCCACTCTACCGAAGTGGACCTCAGCACCCAGTTCCGCCGCGGCGCGTTCAAAGCCCGCAGGGTCGCCAACCGTGCCTATTTCGGCCACGACCGCATCGAGGGTGAACTCGGGGGCCGCGCGCTGCAGAACCTGAAGGTGGTCCGTGGCGGTCATGCCGCTCGTCTCCTTCGTGTCCATGGCGAGGTTCATGGTGAGGCAACGGCGCGCGGGGGTGTCGGTAAGCGCCTGGCGCAATTCGGGCAGGAGGAGGTGCGGGAGCACCGACGTGTACCACGAGCCCGGGCCCAGCACGACCCAGTCGGCGAACTCGATTGCGCTGAGCGCCTCAGGGCATGCCGGCGCCTCCTCGGGGAGCAGCCGCACGTCCTCGAGCCTGCCGGCCACGGCGCACGCCGCTTGGCCCCGGATGAGCTGCCCGGGGCCACCGTCCGGCGACGCGACGATTCCCTCGATGGTGAGCGGGACCTGGGACATCGGGAGGACCTGGCCCCGCGCGCCAAGCAGGGCACCGGCCCAGCGGAGGCCGTCGACGACGTCGCCGAGGAGCTCGCACAGCGTCATGATGAGCAGGTTGCCCATCGCGTGATTCTCAAGTCCGCTCGTGCCGGCCGGCGACGCGAAGCGGTGCTGCATGACGTCGCGCCACGTGCGGCCCCAGTCCGTGTCGTCGCACAACGCCGCGAGAGCCATGCGCAGATCGCCCGGGGGCACGACGCCGAAGTCGCGGCGCAGGCGGCCGGAGGAGCCGCCGTCGTCCGCCACCGTGACGACGGCGGTGAGGTCCGCCGTGAGGAGGCGAAGCGCGGAGAGGGAAGCGGCGAGCCCGTGGCCGCCCCCGAGGGCGACGACGGACGGCCCCTTGGGCGCGCCGCCGGATGTGCCCGAGCCGGGCGGGATGAGCGGGAGCTGGCCCGTGAACATGGACACTATTCGCGCCCGAGGTCCCGGTGGGACGTCGTAACGGTGACGCGAGGCTGCTGGGCGAGGCGCTTCGA
The DNA here is from genome assembly GCF_047759905.1 of Sinomonas sp. G460-2. NCBI lineage: Bacteria > Bacillati > Actinomycetota > Actinomycetes > Micrococcales > Micrococcaceae > Sinomonas > Sinomonas sp. G460-2. The sequence goes on from NZ_JBKZWT010000078.1 coordinate 6,708, forward strand.
GAGTTCCTCGGCGATCGCCACCGAGCGGTGCTTGCCGCCCGTGCAGCCCACCGCAATGGTCGCGTAATGCTTGTTCTCCCGGCGGTAGCCGGACAGGACCGGCTCCAGCGCGTGGACGAATCGCGTGACGAACTCCTCGGCGCCGCTCGCCACGAGCACGTAGTCGCGCACGTCGGGGTCGAGGCCCGTGTGAGGGCGGAGCTGCGGGATCCAGTGCGGATTCGGAAGGAAGCGGACGTCCGCAACGTAGTTGGCGTCCGCCGGAAGTCCGTACTTGAAGCCGAAGCTCATGACGTTGAGCCGCAGCGTCACGGGGCCCTTCTCCGAGAACAGCTCGGTGATGGCGGTCGCGAGCCCGTGGACGTTGTAGTCCGACGTGTCGAGCACAAGCGTGGACTGCTCACGCAGCTCCGTGAGGAGGAGCCGCTCGGCCGTGATGCCGTCGAGGATGCGGCCTCCGCCCTGGAGCGGATGGGGACGCCGACCCTGCTCGAAGCGCCGGATGAGCACATCATCCGTCGCATCGAGGAACAGCACGCGGTATTCGATGCCCCGCGAGTCGAGCGCGTGCAGGGCCTCGCGGATGTCCGCGAAGAGCGCCTTGCTGCGCACGTCCATGACGACGGCGAGCTTGGGGATCCGATCCGAGGCGTGCGAGACGAGCTCGGACAGCGTGCCCAGGAGCTGGGGCGGGAGATTCTCGACGACGTACCAACCGTGGTCCTCGAGCGCGTTCGCCGCTGTGCTCCGCCCCGCGCCGGACATCCCGGTCACGATGAGGAGTTCAGCTTCAGGTGGTTTGACGGGGGTCAGCTCAGTGGGCTCGTGCGGGTCCGCCGCGCTGGTCTGGGTCATGGCCCCAGCCTAACTAAGACTCCAGGATTTCGCCGGTCGCGTAGTTGATGGCGGGTGCCGACTCCTGGGGCTCAGAGCCGTGGAACGTCGCGAAGACGGTCGCCGCGAGCGAGGGCCCGACGCCGGGGACGTCCGAAAGATCGTCGACGGTCGCGGCGCGGAGCCGCTTGACCGAGCCGAAATGGACCAGGAGGGCCTTCTTCCGGGCGGGACCGAGGCCCGGCACGTCGTCGAGGACCGAGGCCGTCATGGCCTTGCCGCGCTTCTGCCGGTGGAACGTGATCGCGAACCGGTGGGCCTCGTCGCGGATCCGCTGGAGGAGGTAGAGGCCCTGGGAGGCGCGCGGGAGGATCACGGGGAAGTCGCCCTCGGGCAACCACACCTCCTCGAGGCGCTTCGCGAGGCCGACGACCCGGATCTCGTCCTCGCCGATGCCGAGCTCCGCGAGGGCCTGGACCGCGGCGGCGACCTGGGGCTGGCCGCCGTCGACCACGACGAGGTTCGGCGGGTAGGCGAACTTCCGGTTCTGATCGCGCTCCTCGACGGGGAGATCCCGTTCGGCGAGGTAGTTGCGGAAACGGCGGGTCAGGACATCGTGCATCGCGGCCGTGTCGTCTCGCGCGGCCTCACCCGTGATGGAGAACTTGCGGTACTCGGACTTCTTCGCGAGCCCGTCCTCGACCACGACCATCGACGCAACGACGTTCGTGCCCTGGACATGCGAGATGTCGAAGCTCTCGATCCGGAGGGGCGGCTCGACGAGCTCAAGCGCCTCCTGGAGCTCCTGGAGCGCAAGCGATCGGTTCGTGATGTCCCCCGCGCGGCGGATCTTGTGGAGGCGGAGGGCCTGCACGGCGTTTTCGTGGACGGTCTTGGCGAGCGCCGCCTTGTCTCCTCGCTGCGGCACGCGCAGCGCGACCTTCGCGCCGCGCAGCCCCGAGAGCCACACCGTGAGCTGCTCGGCGTCCTCGGGCAGTACGGGCACGAGGACCTCGCGGGGGATCCGCGAGTCGGTCTCGGCCTGCGCGCCGTAGACCTGCTGGAGCAGGTGCTCGACGAGCGCGGGGCCCGTGGCCTCCTCGACCTTCTCGACGACCCAGCCGCGCTGGCCGCGGATGCGTCCGCCGCGCACATGGAACACCTGGACGGCGGCCTCGAGATCGTCCTCCTCGACCGCGAAGACGTCCGCGTCCGTGTCCTCGGAGAGGACGACAGCGTTCCGCTCGAACACCTTCCGCATGGCGATGATGTCGTCGCGGAGCGAGGCTGCGGTCTCGAAGTCGAGCTCCTCGGAGGCCGCGGCCATCCGCTTCTCGAGCTGGGAGATGAACCGCTTGGCCTCGCCGCCCATGAACGCGCAGAAATCCTCGGCGATCGCGTAGTGCTCCTCCGGCGTGACGCGCCCCACGCACGGTGCGGAGCACTTGTCGATGTAGCCGAGCAGGCACGGCCGGCCGCTCTGTTCGGCTCGCTTGAACACGCCCGCGCTGCAGCTGCGCACCGGGAACACCTTGAGAAGGGTGTCCATCGTCTCCCGGATGGCCCCGGCGGTGTACGGACCGAAGTACCGCGTGCCCTTGCGGCGATCGCCGCGCATCACCTGGACGCGCGGGATCGTCTCCCCCATCGTCACGGCGAGGTACGGGTAGGTCTTGTCGTCGCGGAACGCGAGGTTGTATCGCGGCGCGAACTCCTTGATCCACGTGTATTCGAGCTGGAGCGCCTCGAGCTCGCTCCCGACGACCGTCCATTCGACGCTCGCCGCCGCGTGCACCATGGCATACGTCTTGGGCAGGAGCGTGGCCGGGTTCGCGAAGTACGAGGTCAGCCGCTGGCGAAGGTTCTTCGCCTTCCCCACGTAGATGACGCGCCCGTGCGGGTCGCGGAACCGGTAGACGCCCGGATCGGTCGGGATTTCGCCCGTCTTCGGCCGGTAGCTCGCTGGATCTGCCACTGAACCAGTCTATTTGGGTGGTGGGGTGGGTGAGGAAAGTCGTGGGTGAGGAAAGTCGTGGGTGAGGAAAGGCGCGGGTGAGGAAAGGCGCGGGTGAGGAAAGGCGCGGGTGAGGAAAGGCGCGGGTGAGGAAAGGGGGCCCAGTCTATTCCGCGGCTGGCGGCTTGTTGTAGCCGGACGCTCGCTCCTGGCCGCTCAGGGCGGCGATGGCGTCCATGATGCGGTCGGTCGCGTCGCGGCGCACGGGGAGGGAGTGGTCTGGGCCGAGCTTGTCGAAGTACAGGGGCTCTCCCACGCGCATGCTGAAGTGCTGGGGCTTGACGCCGTTGCTGCCGGCCGGCTGGAGCTTCTCGGTCCCTTCAAGCCCCACGGGAACCACAGGAGCGCCGGTCGTGAGCGTCAGCCAGCCGACACCGGTCCGGCCGCGGTACAGCAGGCCGTCCCGCGAGCGGGTCCCCTCGGGATAGATGCCCACTCCTCCCCCGTCCTCGAGGATGTCGAGGAGGGTCTTGAGGGCCGCGACGCTCGCCGCCTGTTCGCCGCGCTCCACGGGGATCGAGCCGACACCCTCGAAGAACGACTTCATGAGCTTGCCCTTCAGGCCCGTGCCCGTGAAGTACTCGGCCTTCGCGAAGAAGCCCACCTTGCGCGGCATGAGCGCCTGGATGATGACCGAGTCGAGGAACGAGAGGTGGTTGGACGCGACGATGAACGGGCCGTCGATGGGCACGTTCTCGAGCCCCGTCACGGTCGGCCGGCACAGCCCCGCGATGAGGGCCCGGATGCTCGTCCGGCTGGCCTGGTACATGATCGTCATGGGCGGGCCTCCGCGGCACCGGAGCCGGCTGCGGCCTGAGCATGGCCGTCGAGTGGCAGGAGACGTTCGACGGCGTCGCCCGCCTCGCGCGTATCCGCGACCCGGGCCGCGAGGTCGAGGGCCTCGAGCTCCCCGGGCTCGGCGAAGCCCCACCTCACGCCGATGCATGGAATTCCGTTGGCGGCGGCCCCGGCGGCGTCGTGGCGCCGATCGCCGATCATGACGGCGCGCGAGCTAGCTGCGTGATTGACGGTCAGCGCAGCCGCAACGATGCTCGCCTTGCCGTCGGTGAGCGGCGGCAGCGTCTCGTCGTCCGGCGCGCCGTGGATGCTGTGGAATCGACGGTCGAGGTCGTGGATCCCGAGGAGCTTCTTCGCGAGCCCCTCCGGCTTCTGGGTCGCGACCGCAAGGTGGTACCCCGCCGCGCGGAGCCGATCGAGCAGCTCCGGGATGCCAGGATAGGGGCGGCTCGCTGCCATCCCCTGCGAGATGTACCGCTGGCGGTAGCTGTGGACGACGGCGGGCATCACCTCGGCGGGGACGTCCGCGAGCCGACCGAGGGACTCAAGGAGGGGCGGGCCGACCATCGAGTCGAGCGTCGCGCCGTCAGGAACCGGGAGACCGTGAACCTCAAGCGCGTGCGCGATGCCGCCGGTGATGCTCCCCGCGGGGTCGACAAGAGTACCGTCCAGATCGAAGATCACAAGCGCGGGGCTGACAGTCACCGGGACAGTCTCGCATACCAGCCCGAATGGCTGAAACTCTTATGACCCTTCAGGCATATTCGCGGCCCGGTTCCAGCCGCCCGTGCATGCCGCGGTATTCATCGATGGCCGCGAGTGAAGATCTCGGACAGGAATCGACCCGTGTGGCTCGCCTCGACCTTCGCAACATCCTCCGGAGTGCCGATCGCCACGACCTGCCCGCCGCCCGAGCCACCGTCTGGCCCCAGATCGATGATCCAGTCGGCGCTCTTGATCACGTCGAGGTTGTGCTCGATCGTGATCACCGAGTTGCCCTTGTCCACGAGACCCTGAAGCACGAGCAGGAGCTTCCGGATGTCCTCGAAGTGGAGGCCGGTGGTCGGCTCGTCGAGCACGTAGACGCTCCGCCCGTTCGAGCGACGCTGAAGTTCCGAGGCCAGCTTGACGCGCTGCGCCTCGCCGCCGGAAAGCGTCGTGGCAGGCTGGCCGAGCCGTACGTAGCCGAGCCCGACATCCACGAGCGTGTTGAGGTGGCGCGAGATCGGGCCGAACGCCGCGAAGAACTCCGCCGCCTCATCGATCGGCATGTCCAGGACGTCCGCGATGGTCTTGCCCTTGTAGTGGACCTCGAGGGTCTCGCGGTTGTAGCGGGCGCCGTGGCAGACCTCGCACGGGACGTAGACGTCCGGGAGGAAGTTCATCTCGATCTTGATCGTGCCGTCGCCCGAGCATGCCTCGCACCGACCGCCCTTGACATTGAAGGAGAAGCGCCCGGGCTGGTAGCCACGGACCTTGGCCTCGGTGGTCTCCGCGAACAGCTTGCGGATGTGGTCGAACACGCCCGTATACGTCGCGGGGTTGGACCGCGGGGTCCGCCCGATGGGGCTCTGGTCCACGTGGATGACCTTGTCGAGGTGCTCAAGCCCATCGATGCGGGTGTGCCGCCCGGCCACCTGCTTCGCGCCGTTGAGGCGGTTCGCAAGCACCTTGTAGAGGATCTCGTTCACGAGCGTCGACTTGCCCGAGCCGCTGACGCCCGTGACGGCGGTGAGCACGCCGAGGGGGAACGTCACGTCGACGTTCTGCAGGTTGTGCTCGCGCGCCCCGACGATCTTGAGCTGACGCTTGCGGTCCAAGGGGCGCCGCTTCCTGGGCAGCTCGATGCGGCGCCGCCCCGAGAGGTAGTCGCCGGTCAGGGACTCGCGGTTCTCGAGAAGCCCCGCGAGGGAGCCCGAGTGGACTACCTTGCCCCCGTGCTCGCCGGCTCCGGGGCCGATGTCCACGATCCAGTCGGCCTCATGAATCGTGTCCTCGTCGTGCTCGACGACGATGAGCGTGTTCCCGAGGTCGCGAAGCCGCGTGAGCGTCTCGATGAGCCGCCGGTTGTCGCGCTGGTGGAGGCCGATGCTCGGCTCGTCGAGGACGTACAGCACGCCGACGAGGCCCGATCCGATCTGGGTCGCAAGGCGGATGCGCTGGGCCTCACCGCCGGACAGCGTCCCCGCCGCGCGCTCGAGGTTGAGGTACTCGAGGCCGACGTCGAGGAGGAACGCGAGCCGCGCGTCGATCTCCTTGAGCACCTGGTGCGCGATCTGCCGCTCTCGATCGGTGAGATCGAGCGTCGCGAGAAACTCGCTCGCCTCGCGAAGGGGCAGGGCGCACACAGCCGCAATGGACCTGCCGCCCACGAGCACGGAGAGCGACGCGGGGTTGAGGCGCGCTCCGCCGCACTCGGGGCACGGGACCTCGCGCATGTATTCCGCGTAGCGATCACGCGCGTAGTCCGACTCTGTCTCCGCGTGCTTGCGCTGGATGTACGAAACCGCGCCCTCGAAGCCCGTGCTGTACTTTCGCTCGCGCCCGAAGCGGTTGCGGTACTGGACCACGACCTTGTGGTCCTTGCCGAAGAGCACGGCGTCCCGCGCGTACTGCGGGAGGCTGTGCCACGGAGTGTTCATCGAGAAGCCGAGCTCGTCGGAGAGACCCTCAAGCAGGCGTGTCCAGTACTCCGTGGTCGCTGTACCGAGCGACCACGGCGCAATCGCTCCCTCGCCGAGACTGAGCTCAGGGTCCGGGACCACGAGCTCCTCGTCCACCTCGAGCTTCGTGCCGATGCCCGTGCACGCCGGGCACGCGCCGAACGGGTTGTTGAACGAGAACGAGCGCGGCTCGATCTCATCGATCGCGAGTGGATGCTCGTTGGGGCACGCGAGGTGCTCCGAGAACGCGCGGGTGCGGCCGTCGTCGTCGGGCGCGATGTCGACGAAGTCCGCCAGGACGCGGCCCTCGGCGAGTCCAAGGGCCGTCTCAACGGAGTCGGCGAGGCGCTGGCGGATGCCTTCCTTGACCACGAGGCGATCCACGACGACCTCGATCGTGTGCTTGAACTGCTTGCCGAGCTTGGGCGGCTCGCTGAGCTGGACGAGCTCGCCGTCCACGCGGGCGCGCGCATAGCCCTTCGCGGCGAGCTCCTTGAAGAGGTCCACGAACTCGCCCTTCCGGCCCCGCACCACCGGGGCGAGGATCTGGAAGCGCGTGCCGTCGGCCAGATCGAGGAGTTGATCGACGATCTGCTGCGGCGTCTGGCGCGTTACCGGCTCGTGGCAGATCGGGCAATGTGGGCGGCCCACGCGCGCCCACAGAAGACGCATGTAGTCGTAGATCTCGGTGATCGTGCCGACCGTCGAGCGAGGGTTCTTGCTCGTGGACTTCTGATCGATCGACACGGCGGGCGAGAGGCCCTCGATGAAGTCGACGTCCGGCTTGTCCACCTGGCCGAGGAACTGCCGCGCGTAGGCCGAGAGCGATTCGACGTAGCGCCTCTGGCCCTCGGCAAAGATCGTGTCGAACGCGAGAGACGACTTGCCCGATCCGGACAGCCCCGTGAACACGATCATCGCGTCGCGCGGCAGGTCAAGATCGACGTTGCGAAGGTTGTGCTCGCGTGCCCCCTTGACGACGAGTCGCGAAAGATCCGCGCGGAGCGAGCTCACGGCCTCGTGCGAGCGCGCGTCGGCAGGGCGGTCCGCCAGATCCATGGGCGAGGAGGGAATCTGCACGGAACTATGCTAGTCGAAAACGTCTTCGAATTCCCAATCGTGTGCGCGTGGGCCAGCGGCGTGTTCGGCTCCCGATCCCATTGACCGCTCAGAGCCGCTCATACGCCTGCTCGAGCAGGCGAACGGCCTCCTCGAGCGTGCACCCGCGTGCGGCCGC
>NZ_JBKZWT010000079.1:0-14204 GCF_047759905.1 Sinomonas sp. G460-2
ATGCGCGTAGCCCAGGGCGTGCCGCGCCAAACGGAGTCGCTCGACGGCGCGCCGGCGGTACGGTGTCAGCCTCGCGGATCGCGGACCACGCTGCCGCAACGAGATAGACCTGGCTCACGAGATTGAACCAGATGAGCAGCCCCACGATGATCGCGAACGAGGCGAGGAGCGGGTTCGCGCCGGCCCGGGCGAGGAGTTGGCTGCTGAAGAGCTGCAGGATCGAGGTGCCGACGCCCGCGATGAGCGTCCCCTCGACGAGGGCCCGCCGCGTGAGCCGCAGCCGGCCGGCGAACCGGAACATGATGTAGGCCGTGAGCCAGTTGAGCAGGAACGGCACGATGATGCCGATGAGCCACCCGATGGGGGCGACCACCGACCGGTCAAGCTGCAGAAGGCTCGCGATCCATCCGAGCGCGGCGGTAAAAACGATGCTGACGCCGGACGTGAGCACGAGGGCAATGCCGAGCAGGAGGAGCGTCCCGGCGTCGCGGAGCCGCTGGACGACGGGATTGACGTTGAGCCGCGGTGCGTCGGTGATCCCACGGAGCCCATCGCGCAGGCTCGTGATCCATCCGAGCGACGTCAGGATCGTGACGACCGCCGCGACGGCGGCCGTGATGCCGAGGCCCGAGCGGTTGAGGAGGGCCTTCGGATCGGCGAGCCCGTCCTGGCCGTCGACCTTGAGCAGGCCCGGGGCAGCCTGCGAAACGCTGTGCACGATGCGATCCACGAGCTCAGGCTGGCCCGCGAGAACGAGCCCCGTGATGGAGAAGCCCGTGGCGAGGAGCCCCAAGATCGAGAAGAACATGTTGAAGCCGATCCCGGCGCTCAGGAGGGGGCCATGCCGGAGTGTGTAGTGCTGGAAGGCCCGAAACGGGCGGAACGCGTTGAGCCGCGCGAGGAGCCATTGGAGGAGCGCGAGCGCGATCTTGAACCGCCCCTCGCCCTCGAGCTTCGCCCTGCCGTAGTCCTGCCGCGCCCGGAGCACGTTGGCCCGCAGCTTGGCGAGCTCGGTGGGAAGCGGCTGCTCAGGCTTGCTGCTTCCCGCCGTCGTCCTGTTTCGTCGCGTTTCCGCCAAAGTCCAGCTCTTCCCGTAGTTGCCAGAGGCCATGGGCATCATGCTCGTACAGGCCCATGCTAGCCACCGTGAAAGAGGTGCTGTAGTAACGCAGCGCTTCCTCGGCCGCGTCGAGGCGCGCCGACTCGACGTCGTGGGCCACCGTGACGTGCGGGTGGTAGGGGAACGGCAGCTCGCGTTCGAGCGGTCCGCGCTGCAGATCGGCGTGCAGCCGGACGCACTCGTCGAAGCCCTCGGAGACGTTGAGGAACACCACGTCCGACACGGGCCGGAACGACCCCGTGCCGGCGACCGTCACGCGGAACGGCGCCTGCTGGGACGCGACGCGACGCACGTGGCTGAGCGTCGCGTCCCAGTCCTCGGTCTCCGTAGTGGTCACGAGCGTGATGTGGGCGGGGATGACGTGAGCCATGGGGTCGCCGAACGAGGCACGCCAAGCGCGCAGCTCCGCCGCGACGTCCTCCGGGAAGCCCAAGATGACGCCCACGAGCGGCACGTGTCCGTCCAGCGCCCCAGCCTGAGCTCCGACCTGACCCGTCATTGACTCAGACGGACGCGGCAGCCGTGGCCATGGCGGGCAGGAATCCCACCTTCCGGTACACCTCGGCGAGCGTCTCAGCCGCGACCTCACGCGCCTTCGCTGCGCCCACCGCGAGGAGCCGGTCGAGCTCCGCGGGATCCCGCAGCAGCTCCTCCGTACGCGCTTTGATGGGCGCGACGGCGTCTACCACGATCTGCGCGACGTCGGCCTTGAGGTGACCGTACATCTTGCCCTCGTACGAGGCGACGAGCTCGTCGACCCCCTGCCCCGTGACGGTCGAGATGATCGTCAGGAGGTTGGAGACACCAGGCTTCGCCTCGCGGTCGAACCGGATGACCGTCTCGGTGTCCGTGACGGCCTGCTTGATCTTCTTGGCCGTGATCTTCGGGTCGTCGAGGAGGTTGATGAGCCCGTGGGCCGATTCCGCGGACTTGGACATCTTCGCGGTCGGATTCTGCAGGTCGTAGATCTTCGCGGACGTGGGCGGGATGAGCGCCTCCGGAACCGGGAACGTCTCGCCGTAGTGCTTGTTGAAGCGGTGCGCGAGAGTACGAGTGAGCTCGAGATGCTGGCGCTGGTCCTCGCCGACGGGCACGCCGTACGGCTTGTAGAGCAGGATGTCAGCGGCCATGAGCATGGGGTACGCGAAGAGCCCCGCGCTCGCGACGTCCTGGCCGTGGCGGGCCATCTTGTCCTTGAACTGCGTCATGCGAGACGCCTCGCCGAAGCCCGTGAGGCTCGTGAGCACCCACGCGAGCTGGGCATGCTCGGGCACGTGAGACTGGACGAAGAGCGTCGACTTCTCGAGGTCGATGCCGCCCGCGAGGTACTGCGCGGCCGTGAGCCTCGTCCGGTTGAGGAGGTCCTCCGGGTTGTAGTCGACCGTGATCGCGTGGAGGTCCGGGATGAAGTAGAAGCACTCGTACTCGTCCTGCTGCTTGACCCAGTTGACGAGCGCCCCGAGGTAGTTGCCGAGGTGGAGGGAATCGCCCGAGGGCTGCATGCCCGAGACGAGTCGCTGCCGCCCGCTCGGAGCGGGGGCCGCGGGAGCCGAGGTGGTGTCCGTGGTCATGGTGTGGAGTTCTTCCGAAGGTCTAGAGCTTGTAGTCGATCACGAGCGGCGCATGGTCCGAGAAGCGCGTGTCCCACGCGGTGGCGCGGTCGACGACGGCGATCGTCGCCGCCGCTGCCAGGCCAGGCGTGGCCATGTGGTAGTCGATGCGCCACCCCGCGTCGTTGTCGAACGCGCGGCCACGCTGCGACCACCACGTATACGGCCCGTCGACCTGCCCCGAGAGCTCGCGGTGCACGTCCTTCCAACCGATCTCCTCGCCGAAGAAGCGATCGAAGTAGGCGCGCTCCTCGGGCAGGAAACCGGCCCGCTTCTGGTTGGCCTTCCAGTTGCGGATGTCGAGCGGCGTGTGGCCCACGTTGAGATCGCCCACCACGAGGGCGTAGTCGCTCAGCTGTGCTAGTTGCGGCAAGCGCGCGATCATCTCGTCGAGAAAGCGGTACTTGTCCACCTGCTTGGGGGTGTCCACCTCGCCCGAATGCACATAGGCGCTCACGACCGTCAGCTGCTTGCCGCCGTCGACCGCGAAGTCAGCCTCGACCCAGCGGCCAGCGGTCTCGAAGTAGGCGTGCCCGATGCCCACGCGCGTGGCCGTCGGCGCGAGGCGCGAGGCGATCGCAACGCCCGCGCGGCCCTTCGCATCCGCCTCGGCGTGGAGGATGTGCCAGCCGTCGAGCAGTTCATTGACGGTCTCGTCAGGTGCGCGGACTTCCTGCATGCAGAGGATGTCGACGTCGCGCGACTCGAGCCATTCGGGCATCCCCTTGCGCCACGCGGCGCGCAGCCCGTTGACGTTCACGGTGGCGATGCGCAGCGCTCCGTCTTTCGGAGCGTATGCAGGTGCGGTGCTTGCAGCTTCGAGAGTCACCCAGCCACTCTACCCTTCGTCGATGACCGTTCCGGTGACGGGCTCCCCGCCGTCGGGGCGAAGCATGTCACGGGCGTTCGCGGCGGTGATCTGGATGGTCTCGAGGGCCCTCGACACCTGCTCCGGATCCTTGCCGAGGTTGTCGCGAACCACGCGCTCCTGGACCTGGATGATCTTGAACGAATGGTCGAGCTTGAGGTCGCGGACCTCGTCGACGGTGCGGGCCTCCTCCGCCGTCGTGCCTCCCGCCATCGACGGCGCGCGCCCGAACTGGCGAGCCGCCTCCTCGAACCGCTCGCGCGCTCGGCGACCCGCGCCGCGGACGGTCACGAAGACGAACACGGCGAACACGAGCCACGCGAGCGAGATCACCGCGACGATCCACCCGATGACCTCATTCCGGTTCGCCGCGAAGATCACCGCGACGAGAAACGCGAGGACCAAGACGGAGAGTCCGAACGCGCCGATACGGAAGCCCGAGCGCGCCGGGGTGGGGTTCTGGGAGCCGAGTGACTGCATGGACCCCATTCTCCCAGACCCGCCACGAGGGTCCGGCCGTGAACGAATCAGCGCAGGAAGAGCGCGCGGAGCCGCCGCGTGGTGAAGAGCATTCCGACCATGATCATGACCACGTAGTACGCGAGATGCACCCAGGTCGCGCTGCTGAACGTTCCGATGCTGATCTCCCGCATGAGCTCGACGCCGTGCCACAGCGGGAACACCTGGACGATCCACTGGATGGGGAGCGGGTACACGCTGAGCGGATAGAACGTGGCCGAGAACAGGAACATCGGCAGCATCACGAACGTGATGATGTCCATCTGCTGGAACGTCTTCATGTAGCTCGTGATCGCCATGCCGAAGCTCGCGAAGCCGAACGCGACCATGACCGAGGTCGGCACGAGGAGCAGGGCCCACGGCGTCGTGATGAGGCCCATCACGGCCATGACGCCCGTGAAGCCGAGCGCGTACAGGAAGCCGCGGAACAGGGCCATGAAGATCTCGCCGAGCGCGATGTCGAACGGCCCGAGGGACGTGTAGAGCATGCTCTGGTAGAGCTTGCCGAAGTGCATCTTGAAGAAGATGTTCCACGTCGAGTCGTAGATCGCGCCGTTCATTGCTGAGACCGCGAGGAGCGCGGGCGCGATGTACGCCGCGTAGCTGATCGCGGCGCCCCCGGGCCCCTCGACGGCGCCGACAAGGTTCCCGAGACCGATCCCCATGGACAGGAGATAGAAGACGGGCTCGAAGAAGCCGGAGACCAGGATGATCCAGTTCTGGCTTCTGATCACCTGGAAGCCGCGCTCGATCACCGATTTCGCGTTGCGAGCGTAGAGGGCGCTCAGTGGCCGCCGGTCGGCGGCGAGGACGTAGTCGTCATCGGTGAGGAAGCTCATGCGCTCATCCGCTTCGTGTAGTTGCGCCGCGCCCAGACGATGCCGCCCACGCCGAGCGCCGCGAGGTACAGAACGTGGACGGCCACGAGCCACCCGGGCTCACTGAGGCCGACTGACACAAGCCGACCGAGCTGGTTGCCGTGCCACAGGGGCGAGATCCAGCCGATCCACTGCATCGCCGTGGGCATCGTCTCGAGTGGGTAGAACGTGCCGGAGAACAGGAACAGCGGCATGATGATGAACCGCTGGATCATCGAGAACTGGAAGTTCTCCTTCTGGATGCTCGCGGCGTAGGCCATGAGCGGCGTGCCCACGGCGAGGCCCGCGAGCACGCCCACCGGGATCAGCAGCCAAGCGACAGGGCTCGCGGCCGCGCCGAAGGCGAGCATGATGAGGAAGAACACCGAGCACTGGACCAGGAGCCGCACCCCCACGGCCATGACGTGGCCGGCCGCGAGCTGGCCCGGCACAAGTGGCGTGACGTGGGGACCGTAGTAGATCCGGCGCCACTTGAAGCCGTCCATGACCGGGAACATCATCTCGTTCGCGCACGTCATGACGGCGCTCGAGACCAGCAGCGCCGGAGCCGCGAACGCGAGGTATCCCACTCCCCCGAAGTGCGCAGACGGGTTGCGGTCCACGATCGAGGCGAGCCCCACGCCCATCGAGAACAGGTACAGCAGCGGATTGCCAACGCTCGTGACGACGATCGTCACGAGATAAGCGCGCATGCCCCGCAGCATGTGCTCCATGAAGTAGAAGGAGCCCCAGCGCCGCGCCTTCGCGGCGGAGACCTCGGGCGCGTGAGCCCCGAGGATCTCGGTATGTCGAACCTCAGTCAACGAGCGACCGCCCGGTCAGGCGCAGGAAAACGTCCTCGAGCGAGGCCCGCCGCACGAGCGACGTGATGGGGTGCAGGCCGCGGTTCCGAATCTGCTCAAGCGAGCCCTCGCCGTCGTCGGTGTAGACCAGGATGCGGTCCGGCAGGACTTCGACGCGCTCGCCCGCGCCCTCCAGGCGAGGCGCGACGGCGGCATTGCGGTCGGTGCCGAAGCGCACCTCGAGCACCTCCCGGCTCGAGTGCTCACGGATGAGTGCCGCAGGTGAGCCCTCGGCCATGATCTTGCCCTTGTCCACGACGATGAGCCGGTCGCAGAGCTGCTCCGCCTCGTCCATGTAGTGGGTGGTAAGCACGAGGGTGACGCCCTGTTCCTTGAGCCGGAACAGGCGGTCCCACAGGACATGCCTGGCCTGCGGGTCGAGGCCCGTGGTCGGCTCGTCGAGGAGCAGGATCTTGGGATCGTTGATGAGGGACCGGGCGATCGTGAGGCGCCGCTTCATGCCGCCCGAGAGGGAATCGACGCGCGACTTGGCCTTGTCTTCGAGCTGCGCGAACTCGAGCAGCTCGTCGGCGCGGCGCGCGAGGTACGCGCGCGGGAGCCCGAAGTAGCGCCCGTACACGATGAGGTTGTCCCGGACGCGGAGCTCTTCGTCGAGGTTGTCCTGCTGGGGCACGACGCCGAGATGGGCCCGGACCTCGGGACCCTGCGTCTCGGGATCGAGTCCCATGATGTCGAGCTGCCCGGAGGAGCGCTGCGTGACGCCGCCGATCATCCGCATCGTCGTCGACTTCCCGGCGCCGTTCGGCCCCAGAAGGCCGAATGATTCCCCCGCAGGCACGTCGAAGCTGATCCCGTCAACGGCGTTGAAATCCCCGTACGTCTTGACGAGATCGCGGGCGCTGATCACCGTTCGGCGCGACTCCGCGCTCCCCGCCACGGCTGTCCCCCCAGCTATGCCTGGTGATTGATGTGACACTCACCGCACACTAGTCGACAAGCTGGGCTGTCGGAAGGGATTTCGGTGGTTTCTGCAACACGTGTTTCAGAACGAGTGGGTCACGGTCGTTTTTCCGCGGGGTGCCCACCGGCGAAAAGACCCGCCGTGAAGTCCATGAGCGACTGAGCCCGGCGCGTGGGCCGCACTGCCGCCGACCATGCGAGGAGGATCCGCACGGGCGCCGGCGTCGGCACGATCTGGGCTGCGACCACCGGAAGGCCCTCGTACGTCTCGTCGCGTCGCGGGCGCTGGACGAGGAGCGCATAACCTAGGCCGCGACCCACGAGGGACCGCGTGAGCTCGAAGTCAGTGGTGCGGTAGCGGATGCGGGGCTGGACGCCCGCCGCCCGGAAGACCGCCATGGTGTGCTCGCCGCTCGGATGCAGGTCCAGGAAGACGAGCGGATCCTGGGCAAGCGCGGCAAGGTCAACGGGACCCCCCGTCGCGAGCGGGTGGTCCGCGGAGAGCAGGGCGTAGACGCGCGCCTCGTACAGTGTTCGGGCCGCGAGCCCCATGGGCAGATTCATGTCGTAGATGAGTGCCGCGTCCAGTTCGCCGGCGAGCAGGCGCCGCTCGAGCGGGACCTGCTGGTCCGCGACGAAGTCGAGTTCGACGCCGGGGTGCAGCTCAGCGAACCCCTGGAGGATGGGCGGGATGAGCGTCACGGCAATCGTCGAGTAGCAGCCGAGCGCGAGCGGTCCGCGAAGGGCCGTTCCGCTGTCCCGTGCCGAAAGCTCGAGGTCCGTCGCCTCGGCAAGGAGGGAGCGCGCCCTGTCCCGCACGTACTGCCCCGCCGGGGTCAAGAGCGCCCCGTGCGCACGGCGCCTCACCAGGAGATGCGTCCCGAGCGCCCGCTCGAGGTCGTTGAGGGCCGCGCCCACCGCAGTCTGAGTCACATGCAGCCGGGCCGCCGCGGCGCTGATGGAGCCCGCATCGCCGACGGCGACCAAGTAGCCCAGCTGGCGGAGTGTGAAGCGGCTGGGCGCCCGGACCACGCCGTCGGCCGCCTGAAGCGCGCCGCTCAGCTCCGGACCACCCGCCGCCTTGCCCGCGCCCATCGCAGCCTCCACACCCGCTCGGCACTTTAATCAGTTCTTCTTGCTTATGAGTGAGCTTAATTGAACTTTACCTGAGTTTGTGGCAGAGCCCACACTCGATTCAGCTGCACGAAGCACACGAAGGAGTGGCATGACGACGCACGCACCGGCCCCCGAGGCCGACTCCCCGGGCACCGTCCCGGTGGCCGACTGGGTCCGCCTCGAAGACCTGTACGCCAACCCCTACTCGATCTACCGCCGGCTGCGCGAGGAGTCGCCGGTCGCATGGGTGCCGTCTGTGGGCCGGTACCTCGTGACCCGCTACGCCGACTGCCACTGGATCGAGCAGGACGCCGAGACGTTCTCCGCGGACGAGGACGGCTCGCTCATGAAACGCGCCATGGGCCATTCGATGCTCCGCAAAGACGATCCCGAGCACCAGGTGGACCGCGCGGCCTACGGGCCGGTGCTCCGGCCCAAGGCCATCAAGGAGACGTGGTCTGCGGTGTTCGAGAAGAACGCCGAGAAGTACCTCGCCGCCTTCGAGGCGCAGGGCCCGGGCGCGGACCTGCACCTCGGCTTCGCGGCGCCGTTCGCCGCGGAGAACCTGCGCGAGATCATGGGCTTCCGCAACGCGACGCAGGCGGATCTTCAGCGCTGGTCACAGACCTTGATCGACGGCACGGGCAACTACGCGGACGATCCCGAGGTGTGGGCGAGATCCGCGGCGTCGAGTGCGGAGGTGGACGCCGCGATCAGCGAGCTGGTCCCCGTGCTCCGGGCCGATCCGGACGCGACGCTGCTCTCCGCCGTCGTCAATGCCGGCCTGCCGCTCGAGGCGATCCGGGCCAACATGAAAATGACGATCGGCGGCGGCCTCAACGAGCCGCGCGACGTGCTCGGCACGGCGACCTGGGCGCTCCTGACGAACCCTGACCAGCTCGCCCAGGTCCTCGCCGACCCGGCGCGATGGGCCACGGCCTTCGAGGAGGCCGTGCGCTGGGTCGCGCCAATCGGCATGTATCCGCGCCAGACCACGTGCGAGGTCGAGATCGGCGGCGTGACCCTCCCGCGCGGAGCCCGGCTCGGCGTGGTGGTCGCCGCCGCGAACCGCGACCCGGAGCAGTTCGACGACCCCGAGGCGTTCGACATCAACCGCGAGAAGAGGCCGCACCTCGCGTTCGGCGGCGGCGCACACTTCTGCGCCGGCACGTGGGTCGCGCGGACATCCGTGGCACACGTAGCGCTGCCGCGGCTGTTTGCGCGGCTCCCCCGGCTCCGGCTCGCGGACCGGCCCGCGCGCGAGGGCGGCTGGGTCTTCCGCGGCATGCTCGAGCTCCCCGTCGCCTGGAATTGAGGGAGGAGACCGTGCCCAGCATCACGTACATCCAGTCCGACGGCACCCACACGACGCTCGACGTCGACCCCAGGACTTCCGTCATGCGCGCCGCCGTCAACGCGGGCGTGCCGGGGATCGTCGGCGAATGCGGCGGTCAGGCCATGTGCGCGACGTGCCACGTCTACGTCCGCCCCGAGTCTTTCGAAGGTCTCCCCGCGCCGAGCGAGGACGAGGAGGAGATGCTCGACTGCACCGCCGCGCCGCGCGATCCCCGCCGCAGCCGGCTCGGCTGCCAGATCGCGTGCGGCGATCGCGAAGCCCTCGTCGTCGACGTCCCTGCGGGGCAGGTGTGAGGGTGGGCAGCGACGAGCATGTCGTGGTGGTTGGGGCGGGCCATGCCGGCGTCCAGCTCGTGGACTCGCTCCGAGCGGGTGGCTACGAGGGCCCGCTCACCCTCCTCTCGCGCGAGGCCTGCCTGCCCTACCAACGGCCGCCCCTGTCCAAGGACTTCATCGCGGCCGGTTCCGCGGCGGAGCCGCTCCTGCTGCGCGGCGCGTCCTTCTTCGACGACGCAGGCGTCGACGCCCGCTGGGGCGTCTCGGCCGAGCGCCTCCTTCCGAGCTCGCGCGAGGTCCTCACCAGCACGGGCGAGCGCCTTGCCTATACGTCGCTCGTCCTCGCCACGGGTGCCGAAAGCCGTCCGCTCCGCGTTCCAGGTGAGGATCTCGCCGGGGTCTTCCGCCTCCGCACGCTCGACGACGCGCGGGCCGCCTCTGCTGCGCTCGAGGGGGCCCGCCGCGCCGTCGTGGTCGGGGCGGGATTCATAGGGCTCGAGTTCGCAGCGGGCGCGCGAGCGCGCGGCATGGACGTCACGCTCGTGTCTCCGACCGAGCGCCCGCTGCGGCGCGCCGTCTCGCGGACGGTGTCCGTGTACCTCACCGAGCGCCATGCGCACGACGGCGAGCGCTTCGAACTCGGGGACGGCGTCGCTGCGTTCTTCGGCACAGGGTCCGACGACGGCGGGCGGCGCCGAGTCTCGGCGGTCGCCACGACTTCCGGGCGCGAGATTCCTGCGGATCTCGTGGTCGTCGGCGTAGGCGTGCGCCCCGCATCCGGGCTGGCCGCCGCGGCCGGTCTCGAGCTCGCGGACGACGGCGGGATTGCCGTCGACGGAAATCTGCGCGCGTCCGACCCAGCAATCTCCGTGATCGGCGATTGCGCGAGCTTCCCGAGCGTCCACGCCGGACGGTGCGTGCGCCTCGAATCCGTGCAGAACGCGACGGACCAGGCGCGCCACGCGGCCGCCGTCATCCTGGGCAAGGATCCGGGGCCCTACCGCGAGCTCCCGTGGTTCTGGAGCCATCAAGGGGCCACGAAAGTGCAGATCGCCGGGCTGCGCAGGGGCGACGCTTCCACGGTAGTTCGCGGCGACGTCGCGGCAGGGCGATTCTCCGTGTTCACGTACTACGACGGCGAGCTCGTGTGCGTAGAGTCGGTCAACAGCCCCGCCGACCACCTCGCGGCGCGCCGTCTGCTCGGAGCAGGGCGATCCGTGGCCCCGGCAGATGCCGGCGACCCGGCTTTCGACCTCAAGGCCTATTCGCGGGCCGCCCCGGCGGCGGTGTGAGCACCCCGGCCGGCCTCGCCGCGACCGCCCAGGGCCTCCACGGCGTAGTCGACGAGGGCCTCTGCCCGCGGCGAGAGGGACATGTCCTCGGGCCAGATCGCGACGACGTGGGTGCGCGTTGCGGAAGGGCGGAGGGGGCGCACCGCAAGCGGCCGGCCCTCGACGCTCACGGGGGCGCTGTTGGGGCGGGACATGAGCAGCCCATAGCCGAGGCCTCGACCCACGAGCGCTTGAACGAGGATCACCTGCGGGACACTCGTGAGGACGGTGGGCCGGAGTCCCCGCGCCGCGAAGGCCCGGTGCGTGTTCGTGATGCTCGGGCTCGAGTCGTACATGACGAGCGGCTCCCCGGCGAGATCTGCGAGGTCCACGCTGTCCTTGCCCGCGAGCGGATGCTCGGGGTGGAGCACGGCCTCGAGCTCCGTCGCGTAGATCTCGCGCTGGGCGTAGCCCAGGGGAAGGAACATGTCGTAGACGACCGCGACGTCGAGCTGGCCGGACTCGAGCGCGGGCAGCAGCTCCTCCTCCGTTCCGACCGTGACCTCGACGGACACCTCGGGATAGCGCCTCGGGAAGCCGTCCAGGATCTCCGGGATGACGCTCGTCGCGAAGCTCGCGAAGCAGCCGAGGCGCACTGGTCCGCGGAGGGCCCCACCCTGGAGCTCGAACGCGAGCTCCTGCGAGTCCCTGAGGATCCCCCTCGCTCGGACCGCGAAGTGCTGGCCCGCTGGCGTGAGCTGGAGCCCGCGCGCCTTTCGGCGGACGCACAGCTGGACGCCCACGGCCTTCTCCAGGCTCGTGATGGCCTGCGAGAGCGCCGACTCAGAGATGTGCAGGCGCTCGGCGGCGGCGCTCAGCGTCGTGAAATCCGGCAGTGCCGAAAACAGCTCGAGCTGCCGGAGCGTGAACTCCGCCATTGTCCTCCAACGCCGAAAGGAAAATAAGCCAGACTAAAGTTCTTTGCCGATTTTCTGAAGTTTACATGCAGGAAGCCGGCGGTCACCATGGTGTCACTGCCCTCTTCCTCCGGCGCCCACCCGCGCCGCACCAGCCCAGCGGCCACGAGCCGCTCCCGCAAGGCATCAGCGCAGATGCCGACACGCAAGGACACAGGATGAACACTCCCGGCGCCGCATCCGCCGCCTCGACCCAGCGCCGCGTGGCGCTGGCCACCATCATCGGCACCACGATCGAGTGGTACGACTACTTCATCTACGCAACCGGCGCGGCCCTCGTCTTCGCCGAACTCTTCTTCAAGCCGGCCGGCGAGAACATCGCCCTCCTGCTCTCGTTCGCCACGGTCGGCATCAGCTTCCTCTTCCGGCCGCTCGGGGCGTTCCTCGCGGGCCACTTCGGCGATCTGATCGGCCGGCGGGCGATGCTCGTGCTCACGCTCCTGCTCATGGGAGGTTCGACGACGCTCATCGGCCTGCTTCCCACCTACTCCCAGTTCGGCTTGGGGGCTCCGATCCTCCTTCTCGTGCTCCGCATCGTCCAGGGCATCTCCGCCGGCGGCGAATGGGGCGGGGCCGTCCTCATGGCGGTCGAGCACGCCCCCGCGGGTCGGCGCGGCCGGGCCGGGTCCTTCCCGCAGCTCGGCGTGCCCCTCGGCATGCTCATCGCCTCGGGCGTCATGGCCCTCATGACCGGCGTGGTCTCCCCCGGCAGGGCCTTCCTCGAATGGGGCTGGCGCGTGCCGTTCCTCCTGAGCGTCCTCCTGATCGTCACTGGCTTCTTCGTGCGGCGGGTTGTCGAGGAGAGCCCCGTCTTCGCCGAGCTGGCGGAACGCGGGCAGCAGGCCAAGGTGCCGATCGTCGCCCTGTTCCGCAAGCACTGGCACCTCGTGATCCTCGCGGCGCTCGTGTTCGTGGGCAACAACGCCGCGGGCTACATGACAACGGGCGGCTTCATTCAGGGCTACGCGACCGGCAAGCTCAAGATGGACGCCACAGCGGTGCTCGTCGCAACAACCGTCGGGGCGGCCATGTGGTTCATCTCGACGGCCACGGCCGGGATTCTCGCCGATGCGATCGGGAGGAAGAAGACCTACCTGATCGGCTTCGGATTCCAGGTGCTCATGGTGTTCCCGCTGTTCTGGTTCGTCAACACTGGCGCGCTCGGCGGACTCTACGCCGGACTCGTGCTCTTCTCGATCGGCCTCGGCCTCTCATACGGGCCCCAGGCCGCGTGGTACGCGGAGATCTTCCCGGCGTCCGTACGCTTCTCGGGTGTCTCGATCTCCTACGCGATCGGGGCGATCCTCGGCGGAGCGTTCGCCCCCACCATCGCGCAGGCCCTCCTGCAGGCCACAGGCACCACCGCCGCGGTCTCGCTCTACCTGCTCATCGTCACGCTCGTGTCGATCGTGGCAGTCGCGTGCCTCCGGGACCGGCGCGGGATCCCGCTCGGCCCCGACCACGAGGAGGAGCAGTCCACGGGCGCGACGGTCTTCGGACCCAAGCCCGCGCTCGCGGTCGAGGCCGCCGAGGTCTAGGGGCGAGCGCCGCGGTCCAGGGCGTACGCGTTCGGGCCGCCGTCCGGCCCGGCGGCCCGGCGCGGCCTGCCCGGACCCGCGGAATCCCGCGGGTTCTGGCCGACCAACAGGCCCGTTCCGTCCAGTACGCGTACTGGGCGGAACGGGCCTCCGCGCCTGAACCCGGCCCGGGCTGGACCCTAGCTTCCCTGCTCGGCGCGCAGCACCTCGAGGCGCTGGCGATACTCGGTCTCGTCAATCTCGCCGCGCGCGAAGCGCTCGCGGAGCACGCCCTCGGCGCTGCCACCCTGAACGCCGTACCCGGGCCCGCCGTAGCCCTGAACGCCGTACCCAGGGCCCGCATAACCCGGACCGCCATACCCCTGGAACTCGCGCCAGTGGCGGCGCCACCAGAATCGGCGCGCGAACGCGAAGATGACCACGAAGACGAGGATCCACGCGAGCGGGATGAGCAGGAACCACGGCCCGAACCAGGCGCCGGGCCACGTGACGGTGTCAGCCATCACTGAAAGAGCAGTCATTTTGAGTTCCCCTTGCATTGTGTCTGTTAAGCGTTGAGCTTCTGTGCGGGAGTCGGCTGATCTTCAGCCGCTGGTTCAAGTCTTCGCCGGCGCGGCGTCGCCCGCGTCCGCCGGCCGGAGTGACTTGCAACCGTGCGGATACTCCCCGCGAAGCAGTGGCTCGTGCTCCCCTCGAGCCCCCTAAACCCCCTGAAGCGAGCGTCAGCCCAGCCAGCCCGGCCGCACGAGGCCGGATTCGTACGCGAGGACCACGAGCTGCGCTCGATCCCGCAGACCGAGCTTGGTCATGGCGCGGGAGACGTGGGTCTTGGCCGTGAGCGGCGTGATGTAGAGCCGCTCGCCGATCTCGGCGTTGTTGAGGCCCTGCCCCACGAGCGCGACCACCTCGCGC
>NZ_JBKZWT010000008.1:0-46104 GCF_047759905.1 Sinomonas sp. G460-2
CCCGCCGTGCACGCTGATCCCCACGCCGCCGCGGTCATCTCCTATTCCTCCGGCACGGGCGGCCCGCCCAAAGGAGTCGTCCTGAGCCAGCACAACCTCGTCGCGAACATGGCCCAAGGGCGCGCACTCCTAGGCGTGACGCGCGACGACGTGCTCCTGGCCGTCCTGCCGTTCTCCCACATCTACGGCCTGACCGCCATGCTCAACCTCGCCCTCGGCGAGCGTGCCCGCCTCGTGACCATGCCCAAGTTCGACCTCGCCGAATTCCTGCGCATCACCCAGGACCACCGCTGCACGTACCTCTTCATCGCCCCGCCCATCGCGGTCGGCCTCGCCAAGCACCCGCTCGTCGACCAGTACGACCTCTCGTCCGTCCGCGTCGTGCTCTCGGGTGCGGCGCCCCTGGACGGCGAGCTGGGGCGTGCGGTCGCCGAGCGGCTGGGCTGCACGATGCTCCAGGGTTACGGCATGACCGAACTCAGCCCGCTGTCCCACCTCATCCCGTCCGACGCCGCAGCCCGCGTGCCCCTCGACGCGGTGGGCTACACCGTGCCGAACACCGAATGCCGGCTGCTGGACCCCGCCACAGGCGAGGAGATCGAGCTGCCTGCCCGGGGTGTGAGCGCGCCCGGCGAGCTCCTGGTGCGCGGGCCGCAGGTCATGCTCGGCTACCTCAACCGACCGGACGCCACGGCCACTACGATCGATCCGGACGGGTTCCTGCGCACCGGCGACCTCGCCACGGTCACCGCCGAGGGGGTCGTGAGGATCGTCGACCGGCTCAAGGAGCTCATCAAGTACAAGGGCTACCAGATCGCCCCCGCCGAGCTCGAGGCGCTCCTCCTCACCCACCCCCAGATCGCCGACGCCGCGGTCATCGGGGTCCACGCCGAGGACGGCGAGGAGGTGCCGAAGGCGTTCGTCGTCCGGCAGGCAGGGGCCGAGCTCGGCGACGAGGACGTCATGGCGTTCGTCGCCGAACACGCTGCACCGTTCAAGCGCGTGCGATCCGTCGAGTTCGTCGACGCGATTCCCAAATCGGCCTCCGGCAAGATCCTCCGGCGCGAGCTGCGCGCCCGGGCCTAGCGGAGCGTCTCAGGCCACACTGCACCGCCACCTCAAGCAGTTCGGCGCCGACACCCCGCCGGAAGGGGCGGCCATCGCCCAGGCTCCGCGCAGCCGCTCCCGGTACGGCCGCTCCAAGGCCGCCGACCCGCGTACATGAGCCTGTTTCGGGAGCCGGTACGCCGGGTATCGCCAGTGCGAGGCGTTTGATCGGGCTGCTGAGGATAACGAACGACGCCTCCTCCATGGTGGAGGGACAGGATGGCAGGCACACGACACGGGTGCCCGCCATCGCCATGTCCGGGGCTCGGCCGAGACAAGGGGCTTTGGCCCTGATCGCCGCGCGCCCCCGGCGGCGAGGATTGGGTCGTGCGGGCCCGTCTGGGCGTCGGAGGGGACAGCGGGGTCCAACCCCCAGCGGCGGGCCCACACATCCGACATTGGCTCTGGCCGCGGGCGCCGCTCGGGTCGCGGGGGACAAGGGTGGGGGATCGAATGAGCAGATGGATTGTGAGCATGGACCTGATCGACCTTCTCGCCAGCGCGGCGCGGCGGATCCGCAACGGGAAGATGCACGACGGGTTCTTCGAGTACGACGACGCCACCACTGTTGACGCCATCGCGACGGCGCTCATCGATCTCAACTACGTGGTGGTCGACGAGAACTATGGCGAGGAGGCCGAGAGGCCGGAGTACACGTTCCGGCCCGTACAGGAGATCCTCGAGGGGCCACTCAAGCCGCGGCACTACGTGCAGATCTGCCAGGCTGTGGATTTGATCGCTCGCTGTCGTTAGCTCGTGAGTGATCGCGATCGTCTGTAGAACGTTGCCCGGGACATTCCGAGGTCGCGGGCAACCTGGGCACCGGGCTCGCCGCTTTCGACCAGGAGGAGAACGTCCTGATCTGGCTGTCGGTGATCCGGCGGGGCCGGCCGCCGAGGTCCTTACCCGCTTCCCTGCGCTTGCTGATGGAGTCGAGGAAGCGTTCGCGTTTGATCTCGTGCTCCATCTGCGCCCGAGCGGCCATGATCGTGAACAGCATCGACCCCATGGGTGTCGCGGTGTCGACGTCGCCGCCGCCCAGGTTCAGCACGCGCAGGCCCGCTCCTCGGCCGCGGAGCTCGTCGGCGAAGGCGAGCATGTTCTGGCCCGAGCCGGTCCAGCGCCGTGATGACGAGGGTGTCGCCCTCGATCAACGCATCCAGTGCCCGGTCGAACTGGGCCGTTATGCCCCGGACACCCCGCGGTCGAGGTAGAGGTCATCGCGGCGGACTCCGGCGGCCAGGAGGTCCGCCTGCTGCCGGTCGGTGGACTGCTGGCGCGTCGAAACACGCCATCTGATCTTTCGTGTTGGACTTTTTCGCGTCTGGAAGCCGAAGATGTTCCCGCTCGCGCCGAGATCTGCGGCAGGATGGCGGTGAACCATCGAAAAACCGGGATCCGAGGGGCAGCAGGTGCGCAACGTCTTCCAAGCAGAACTCCACCAGATCAACGACGAGCTCATCCAGATCAGCACCCTGGTGTCCGAGGCGATCGACAAGGCCGTGGCAGCCCTGGACGCCACGGACCTCGACCTGGCCCAGGAGGTCATCGCCGGGGACGCCCGGATCGACTTCCTGGAGAAGGACCTGGACGAACGCAGCATCGACATCCTCGCCCGCCAGGCCCCCGTCGCCGGAGACCTGCGCATGGTCGTGGCCTCCCTGCGCATCAGCGCCTCCCTCGAGCGGATGGGCGATCTGGCCCGCCACCTCGCACAGCTGACCCGCCTGCGCTACCCGGACCCGGTGATCCCCGAGAGCCTGCGCCCGGCCTTCCTGGAACTGGGCAGCCTTGACACCGACATCGCCCGCAGGATCGGCGCCCTGCTCGCCACCCACGACCTCGAGATCACCTCCGAGATCGCCGCTGCGAACGCCAAGGTCAACGAGGTCCACGCCCGCATGTTCCAAGCCGTCTCGGCCGAGACATGGCACGAGGGCCCCGCCCGGGCCGTGGACGTCATCCTCGCCAGCCGCTACCACGAGCGCTTCGCAGACCATGCCGTCGCCATCACACACAAGGTCGCCTACCTGGTCTCCGGCCAGTGGCGCGACGATGCAACCCGCGAAGCCTGAACCACGGCCGGTAGGCCACCACGCCGGAAGCACTGGGCAGCTGTGGGCTCGTGTGTGGTTGAGACGGTAGGAGTCGGTGCCGAGGCACTAGTACGGATCGGTATAGGGTGACGGCTCGACTTAGGCTGAATTCGCGGCTCGGACGGCTGAGGCGATAACCCAGACGAGCCCTCCGACGAACGCCGCGATAGCCCCCCAATACGCTGTAGGGGCGAACAGGCCGACGACGCCGCAGACGGCGGCCACGCAGAAGGCGATCACCACGGGCTTGACCCCGGCCGCATGACCAGCCGTCCACGCAGCCTCGCTCCTCTGCAGCGGAGGGATGCGGATTCCGACAGTACTGTTCGGTGGGATCCGGCCATCGCCCGCAGCCCGATTGATCAGCGTGATCAACAAGAGCAACCCTGTAAACACCCACCCGAGAGCCGCCAGGCCTGCTGCTGCGTCATGTCTCCCCACGTGCATAGTGTGCCCTATCGGGTGCCAATAGCGGCGTCGCAGGCGGAAAGCGGTGCATCCATGTCCGGATGCAGATCGGCTATCGGACCGAAGACGGACCGCCATTTAGCGACCACAGAACACCGCCACCGAGCGATCACATCCACAGCCAGGCGGCCAGAAGCTACAGGTACCAGACGGGCGGCTACGCCCCGCAGTGGGCGTACAGCCAGCCATGGGCGACAGTGGAGGCGGTCGGCTTCTGGGGGTGGCTTGTGAATTCGTGAAATATCCGACGCTAAGCACTTCGGTCATCGCGTTCCGGGCATGCGCGCCTAGGCGCAGAGCCTGGCTTAGGCCTTCCAGTCCGTATCCGCCCGATTCTTCCCGGAAACCACGTCGACGTCGACCCGAGGGCTCTCGCAGCAAATGTCTCTTAACATCGCTTTGTTGTTGACGAAGGCATCGCTGGATACAGGACACTGAGACCGATGGAATGGTCTACGTCGGATACGGTTGCCACGATCGCCGCGATCGCTCAGGTGTCAGCGGCGGTCTTCACCGCAGTCATGGCTCGCCGGACACACGGGCTTGCTACAGAGACGGCAGAGATGGCCAAGGAGACGCAGCGGGCGGCGAACGCAGCCGAGACCCAGGCTAAGGCGACGGAGACGCTCGTCGCCGAGGCGCAGCTCGACCGGGAGGCATCTTGGAGCCCTTATCTGACGAGCAACGTCATCACGGCTACGAATAACGCATCCGGAGCACCTGGCAGCCCACAGGGGTACAGCCAGACGCTCACGCTCACGAACCTGGGGCGTGGACAGGCGATGAACTGCGCCTACGTCGCACGGCCGGCGAACGACAGCCAGTGGTGTTGGATCCGACATCCCGGCCTCGCGGGCGGGGACTCCGCGGATGAGCTGACAGCCCATCCTGGAGACGGAGAGCCTCCGTGGGAGCTCCTCGATCCATCACCGCACGACCCAGACCAGACGGCGCGTCTCGAAGGGGCTCTCTTCTGCGAGGACGTTTTCGGCAACCGTATCCGCTTCCCGATCGGACGCCGGGGCCGGGACATCTGCCGCCCGGAGGATGACCACCCGCCGGCTTGGGCAACCTCTCCGCGCATCTGGCCCTGACGAGGGGAAACTTCACTGACCCCCATGCGCCTGGCCTTGGCCTACGAAATTTTCCTTTTTCTGAGACCACCCAGAGATAGCGCTGCTCGTAGTCGGACGTGCGAACTCCGTTTCCGATGACCGAGTACAGAGGAAACAGAGCACCGGTTGCCACAGGCGCGTACACGGCAAGCGTTACACCAGCTCCCGCGAGATCGCGCGGAGAAGTCGGCCGGTAACACGACGTCTCACCAACGATGGTTTGCGAGCCCGTCTTGAGCGGTTCAGAATTCCTTGTCCTCTGGCGAATGTGGGGAGGCCTACTTTCTCTCAGGCGAGGGTCAGGGCCGACCGGAAAGGTTGATAGGGCGCCTCGACACCCAGTTGCTTGTGGAACTCCTGGGCGAACGCGTCGGCTGTGCGCCATGCCCAACGGCAGCCGGCGTAGCCGAACAGTTGATCAGGGAACAACGGGTTGCCAGCCGACGTGAAGGGATGCGGTTGGAAGCTCGTGCCGCCGAGATAGCTCCGCAGCTGCCTCTCGAAGGCCCTCAGTTCGCTTCCAACCTCGTGAGCGCCCTCCTTGAAATGGATGAGCTTGTTGCGGACACCGACCAGCGCGCTAGCTGGCTGGTACGGCGCACAGCTCTTGTCCATCCGCCGTTTGCCGAGCAGTGCCAGAACGAACTGGTACTTGTCGAGCAGCCCGGCGCCTTCTACTAGATCCCAGGTGTCCTCGAGCTTGCCTCGGTCATCGTGTGACAGTAGCCCATCCACATAGGGGAAACCACGTCCAATGAAGTTGGGACGAGCTTCATCGCTCAGGGCCAGGCTTGCCGACAGGAACACTTCGTTGATATTCGCCTCCATGAACATGAATGAGGAGACGATAGAGGAGCTGGCGAAAGCCCAGTGCTCGTCCATTGCTGTTTCGGCTTCGGGACTTCCTTGCACCAACGCAGGGTGGGACTGCTCTCGTTCTTGACACCGCCGGGCCATCAGGACCGCAGTTTTGGCGTTGCTGATCGAGCTCCACTTGAACAAGGTCACGCGTATGTCGTCGCTGATCCCGATGTTGTCGCTGATCCCGACTCCGGACTCCTCCTCATTCGTGCCCGTTGGCCTGCCCCTTCGACGTCGAATCATGCGGTGACTGCATCTTGGCCACTCCTTCGCGGCCCCCTGCCGCGCGACCAGTATCACGCCTCGTCTCCGAGATCTTCCAGCAATGAAGAGACCTTGGCGTCGGATATTTCACGAATTCACAAGCCGGGCCTTCTGGGCCGAGAAGCGGCTCCACGAGACGGGATGGCCCATCGTGAAACGGCGCGACGGCAACGGCGTCGACTGGGCCGGCGTGGACGGCACCGCATGGGACTGGACCCGCGAGCATGGCTTCCCCGAACTCACCGTGGAGGCGGCACACCTCGATGACGACGAACTGCGGCAGGCGATCAAGACAGGGGAGTACTCCGTCCGGGGCACGGGCCCCTGGCTGACGTCGACCCGGGCATCGCTGCTGGCCCGGCTCATCCTTGCCGCCCATCCCGATGCGGTGTATCTGGCCGTCGAGCAAGAGGGAGGACGCGTGGCCAGGGCAGCGGTGTACGGCGGGGGTGAGGCCCGGATTGCCGAGATCCTCCCAACCCCACCGGAGGAGGCGGAGCCCGGGAGCGGGGATGAGGCCTCGCGTTTGCTGAGCCTGATCGACCCTGGCGAGGCCAACCCGCTGTGGGCCCAATTCCCCCGCACCGCCGGAGGCGCCGCCACCCCACGGGCCTTCGACCTGGTCGGAGCGGCCGAATGGTCGCCTCTGGTGAGGCACTTGCGCCCCTCCGAATAGCGGCGGGCCCGCACATAGGATGGGGCCGAGGGACGGCGTGAGAACCGGCCGCACAGCGCGGCCACGACGCCGTCAGGGGAAGGCAGCACCGATGGCAACAGGCACCGTGAAGTGGTTCAACTCTGAGAAGGGCTACGGGTTCATCGCCCCCGACGACGGCTCGGCCGACCTCTTCGCCCACTACTCGCAGATCGACTCGCGCGGCTTCCGCAGCCTCGACGAGGGCCAGAAGGTCCAGTACGAGGTCGGACAGGGCCAGAAGGGCCCCCAGGCCCAGCAGATCCGCCCCCTCTGACGGGCGCTCTGCCCGGTTCTGTCATCCCACAGAACTAGGATGGAAACGACGGCGCCGGACTGGTGACAACGTTCTCCTTTCCGTGGTTGGTAACCGGTGCCGCAGGCCGTAAGGAGTGGTGTCCCCGGCCGCGAGGGGAGGGGCTTTCATAAGGTCCCTCCCCTCTTCCCAACCCGGCACACCTGGCACACGACCTGGTCAAGGGACGAGACCCCGACCCAGTGGCTTGGAGGACAGTGACCATGGACGCACAACAGACCCCACAGCCCACCGCACCTCAGGCCGCCGAGGCCCTGCAGAACAACCTCGCAGAGCACACCTACGGGCTGATCGAGGCGCTGGCGGCCGAGGGGCCGCTGACCCGGCAGGAACGCATCAACGAAGTGGCGTGGAGATCGCGCTACGCCGTCCCCGGCCGAAACCACCTCGAGCAGACGACCGTCGAACGAGAGCTGGACACCATGGTCCTGATGCGCCAGCTCGCGGAGGCCTTCACGGAAAACGTGGCCCTCGCCGCGTACTTGGCCCGCGACAGCGGGGCGACGTGGGCAGAGATAGGGGCCGCAGCCGGGATCAGCACGTCGACCGCAAAGAAGCGGTACGGCCCGTGACAGCGTGCAATCCGCCGAAGCGTGCGGATTGGACATGCACATGGCATGCTGTGGTCAGCGCCCCGCCGGATATTCTGAATCCCCCATCCGGTAGGGGCGCGCCATCGTTTCAGGGGAAGGCGCGTGCGCATGTGACCGATCGGTGGAATGCTGCGCGCCCCGACCCGCAGGCCGTGCTCGAGCAGGCTGCCCTGGCCGCAGCCGAGCGCGCCGCAGCCGACTGGGTCGCCGGCCGGTACACGCCACGGTGGGTGAAGGCCCTCGCCGGGGCGGCTATGCCCGCAGACGGGCCTGCAGCGCCTCCGCGTCTGGGAAGCGCCTGAGGAACTCGCGAATCACCTCGTCATCGCCGGCCACTTCGAGACTGTGGGCGCGCAGGCGCTCGGCCGATCGCACGGCCCGATCGGTGGCGCTGCGGACATCGCGGAGCGCTTCGATCAGCTCACCCACTGGGTCAGGTAGCCGCGGACCTCGCGACCGTGCCGCAGCCGGCCGCCCGCCGTGGAGCAGTGAGGCAGCAGTCCCCTTCTCCCATCCGAGGCCGTCGTCGACCTTCCGGAGGGTGCTTGGCGTGACCGCGACGTCCACGGCACCTTCCAAGGCGGTCAGCGTCGAGTTCGCTGGGCCGCCGCGCCGCCACACATCCTTCTGGGTAAGCCCGAGCTCGCTCCTGCGCTGCCGGATTGCTTCCGCCAACGTCCGCCTGTCTTCTGCCACCGGACAAGGCTAGCCGCCGATCACCCGGTCAGGAGGGAGAGCCTGCCAGCAGTTCGGGCAGGCGGGCCCCTGAAGCGCGGAGCGTGGCGATCGCCGAGGCGACCACCGCCTCGGCCACGTGACGTGCGTGCTCTTCGGGCATCGTCAGGTATGAAGAGAATTCGACCTCGCAGCTGCAGCCAGGAACGCCGGCTTTGACACGCTGGCGGTGCTCGAGCAGGCCTTTCGCTGCCTGGCCCGGGCGGCTCGTGAAAAAGTGAAATATCCAACGCTAAGGGTTCGGGACTCACCCGCGCTGTGTTCAGTTCCTCTTCCTTACCGGATTCCGATGTTTTCGGGACTTCCCAGTGTTTCCGGGGCCCGGAACTCGGTTCGAGTCCCACCTTGGGCACAGTGTTTCCGCGGGTCAGGGCCCTTTGGGCCTCTGACCCGTGTGGACACTGTCCGCACCCTGTCCGCGGGTCTCTTATGACCGTGTCGGTAACTCCGTGTTTGTCCGTGGCCGTTCTTGTGGCCGGATGCCTTCCTTCCTTGAGGTTCGCGGCTTAATGTTGCTGCCGTGGTCGCTGTAGGACTACAAGCGACTGCAGGAAGAGATGAAGCCAGTCGCTACGAGTGAGGAAGTGAGGAAGAGCCATATTACTTGCTCTCTACTGTCACGTTAGCGGCTTACGCCCAGGTAGGATAAGGAGAGACAGCTATGTCATGGTGGAGCAAAGTATTGCGCGCAATCGCGGGTTTCTTTTATAGAGTCGTTAATTGGTTGAAGCGCGCAATTTCTGGCAGTTCCTGAGGTTGAAGAGTTCTTCCGGTGTGCTCATGAGTGCCGTCGACTCTATGGAAACGATGTGAATAACCAAGGATTATCAACAATGCGTCTCCAAATGCGCTCTAGCTTTGGACGCTGCCGGGGCTAAAAGCCGATCCCGGAAGAGAGGCTTGGAGCAAGCATAGGCCTAACGACGCTGGCGCCATGGTTGGTGAGTTCCGCCGCTACGAGATCATCGCGAGGGCGCTCACGCCGGCGAAGTCAACCTAATCGTCGGAGACCAGGAGACTCCGGCGCAGGCGACTTAGCGTCGGATATTTCACGAATTCACGAGCCACCCCTTAGTCGACGAGGCGCTCCTCGAGCCCCTCGTCCGGAAGCTGGCATGTCTCAGATGATCGGCGGTCCCGGTCGGCCTTGTGGACGTACGCCATCAGGCGGCGACACCCACCCGGCAGTCGTAGCCGAGCCGGTCGAAGGCCCGCGCCGCGGCACCTGGGATGCCGTCGGCGAAGAGCCCGACGGCCCGGTCGAACTCGTCCTGGGCGACCGCCGCGGCAGGGGAGTAGGGGTCTGGTCCGCCGATCAGGACGCGGCGCGCGAGCGACCGGAGCCTGTCCCAGACGGTGGTGTGGGGCTGGCGCCAGTGCAGGTCGATGGTGATGCCTGAGGCTGAGCTGAAGCGGTGGAGCCGTGCTGGGGTCACGAAACGATCCATGCGTAGAGGCCCGGCCCGGTCAGGCTGCGAGGGCGCGCGGCGCCTTGCGCGGCTCGGCCGCGGGCTCAGGCTTGGCGGCGGACGCCCCGGCCGCCGAGGATGTCACCATCTTTGGGCGCGACAGGACGGTCTGCTTGACGTCGTTGTACAGCTCGTGGTCCTTCACGGTGCCCGTGACGGCACGACGGTTGCGAAGACCTTCTCGGCCGCCGGGCGTTCGAGCTCGAGCGGGGCCAGGAGATCACCGCGGCCTCGATGACGGATCAGCGTCGAGGTGGTGGTCGTGCACATGAAGGTTCTGGATCGGCTGGAGGTGGGAGTCCGTGCCGGTGACGGTGATCTTCTCGCCCTTGGCACTAATCGGATCGCGCGGGCGCCTCAGATCCGATCCTCAGTTGGCGCGGAGATCCCGGATCGCTCGAGGCCCTGGGGCTCCCGAGGCAGGGCCCGGGTTTCGTAAGATCGCTCGATTGACCCGGCTGGGGGAGCCGGCATCACCCTTTCAGCCCCGTCATGCCCGAATGGGCAGGGGCCTAACCTCGAGTCGCTCGCCGTCGATGATCAGCTCGACCATGCTGTCCTTCCACATCTGGTCCGCGGCGAGCACCTCGACCCGGGTGGCGGATCCGTCCTTTCACTCCAGGATGGCCGAGTGCCGCAGATGCCAGTGGCCACAGAAGACGACCCGCGGCCTTAGGGTAGCGACAATCCGTTGAAGCAGCTCGCGGGTGACGTTCGCTTGTGCTTCGATCTCTGGGGGGAGGTCCATACCCTTCAACCCAGTCACACCAGCGGGCGCTTCGTGCACGAGAAGGACATCGAGCCGCTTGCCGGCCACGTTCTCGATCAGCAGATTCGCCTCGGCTTCGGCCGGCTCCTCCTTTGCCGCCCAGAGCGTCTTCCCTTCCTTCCGCCAGGCTCTGTCCACCGAGAAAGCACCTCCTAGCGCCCCCACGCGGACCCCGTCGAAGTCAACGACGACGCCCCTCGGCAGATAGGTCAGCCGATCCGTGAGCCGGCGAGTGCCGTCGGCCTGGAGGGGAAGCTCCCGGAGGGCGGGGTGGTTGTCGTGGTTCCCGTCGATCCACCACATGCGAGCGGACGCTTGTTCCATGAAGTAATCCAGGCGCCGGACCATCTTTTCGCGGGAAATATCCGGGAAAAGCAACCCGCAATCGCCCACTTGGAACAAGGTGTCGATGCCGGTTGCCTTGATGGTCTTGGCTGCCAGCCGTGCAGCCAGGATGTTTCCGCGGAGGTCCCCGAGGGCCGCGAATCGGGCCATCAGGATTCCTCGACGCGCTCGATTGAAACGACTGTGGTGGTCATCCGCAGAGTCACCACGCCGTGGGTCCTCACGCGCAGGTAGAAGGCCCCATCAGTACCGACAGTCAGCCGCGAGATGCCGACGAGCGGCAGGCACTCTCCGTCGCGCCTCAGGTCGGCTATGAGATCCCTGTCGCTCATTGGTTCGGCCTGATGGGGCAGTCTGGTCACAGTGCTGGTGCCATCTGCGCGGAGCTCGAATAGGTGTATGGAGCCTGCAGCCGTCGTCACCTGCCACAGTCCGGTATCCCAGTCGGTCAGGTCCTGCACGTTGGGCACTCCATGTATTCAGTAAGAGAGCACGATTTCATTAGTGTTCCGGGGGTGAGAGGTACGCGGTCGTCCAGTTCGCCTCCCATGCCATTCGTCACTCTGGCCGCTCTTTCGGTAGGGCGATGATCCGGGGCCGGATCATCAGCCGGACCTCGGCGGTCTGGCCCGCATCTGGGAGCGATAGCAGGATCGACCCGCCCCCGTTCTCGATTCGAGGCGCTCGGTAGTCGTCCAGCTGGAGGTGGGGAGCGAGATGCGTGGATGTCATCTCATCCCGCAGGGATTCAGCCTGTTCCGGTGCGAGGCGGTCGAAGGCGAGCTCCACGACGATTCGCGGAGAAGGATGTGATCGCCATGACTCGATGCTGTACGCGCCCGTAGCAGTGAGGAGCCCGATCCTCCTTAATATGGCGCTTTCAATGTCCAAGCCCGCCATCGTCGGGGCGTGTCTCTTCGCGTAGAGCCGCTCCTCGCGCGTCCATGCAGCGGGCTCGTTTCGTCCCGCCCAACTCGCCAGTTCGGCGCTGACGGGCTCAAGCTCCTGAGGGCGAACCCCTGCGATGACGATCTCGCCCGCGATCCCGGGACGGTAGAGGCTTGTGCCTGCCTTGTGCCGCCTCACACGGAGGCCGGGCAGACCGTGCATCTCGGTGTCCGGGTTGGCGCAGTCTTCGATCACGGGAAGGATCCGGTCTCTGACGTCGGTGATGTCTGTCCCTGGCCCGAAGTGGATCGTCAGGCGCTCATCCCGCGGCTCGACGCGGACAATGCCGTACGCAGACGGGTCGCTTCCCCGGGGTGTAAACCGGAGAGTGCGGAGTTGGCTGAAGAAGGCCCCTTCGAGCTCTCGCTGGCCGGGCTTTGCCTGCTCGTCAGGCCCCTGAAGAACCCGCTGATAGCGCTGGCCTGTCGCCTTTGCACGGATGCGGGCCGGGCGAGTTCGTGCTGACTGCGGCATGACGCTCCTCAAGCACAGGCTGCCGACTCAGAGTGCTTCGGGGCGTTCAGGTGTGAACGACATCGGTTAAGTTGGGTGGGCTGGTGCGCTGCGACCTTCGCGGTTGGATAGTCCAGTCGGGGACTTCCTCCGGCGGGCACCCATGAGTCCCGACGCTGAGGACTATAGCAGGTGCTAGTTCGACGCTGGCGACGGTGGCGCCTCGCGCGCCTATCCGGCCGATCACCATACGTGCTCTCCGAGGTCGTACTGTGCCGCTTCGAGAACTGCGTCCGGATGCGAGCGGAGGAGGTCAACGGGCCGGGCGTCGTCTTCGAGCATGCCGGTGGGGGAGCAGAGCCAGAAGGTGAGGTCCATTGGGTCGACCCGCCCCGCGGCGGCGACCTCGAGCAGCTTCGGGATCACCGAGAGCACGCCGCCGTTCTCGGCGTACTGGAACGGCGGGTACCACCAGGTGTCCTGGCCGCGGCGGCGGTACGCCAGCAACCGGCCGCGCCGTCGCAGCGAGGCGACGAGCCCCAAGTTGTCTGAGTGCCTCATTCGGGCTGCGGCCTCGAAGACGGTAAGGCGGCCGAACTCGCGCTCGATGGCTTCGACATCGCGCTCCTCCTGCTCCAGGGCACGCGCCATCGCGGCAGAAATACGGTCTTCCTCCTCCTCGCCCATGGCATCAGTGTGACGGGTCGGTGGAGGATTCACCGAGCCCCTCGGCGCCCCATCGACACGACACCGCCCCGACACCACCGACGGGACGGTCTACGTCTCCTCGCCAAGCTGCTGCCGCCGAGGAGGGAACCCTATGGCAGAGAGGATTTCCTCCAGCGACATCCGGATGTTCGAGAATGCCGAAGCATAGAACGCGGGGGTGAGCTCGTTTGTCCGGGCGTCGTCGAGCTCACGCAGCACCCGGAGCGCGTCCCGGATCGCTTCGAGGGCGTCGTCGTCGAGGACGATCTCGCGCTTTGCATCGAGTGTGCCCAATGGGGCATCGAGCGCCTCGAGCCGGGCTAGCCATGTCAGGCGCCCATCCTTCCCGACGGTGCCACCTGCCCGGGCGGTCGCGGTAGCCCGCCACGTGGCGAGAGTGGACGCGAGCCGCTCAGGTGCCGACTCTGACACTTCCCTGATTTCGGCCAGCGCGCGGCCTCGATCCAGTTCCACTAGGTAGCGGAGCCAAGGGAGCGCGCCGTCGAGGTCCCCGCCGGCCTTGAACGCGTGCACAACGCGTTCAGGTTCGGCCGCCGCGGCATTCTCGGCGAAGTCGTCCACTGCCCTGCGGATGCCTTCCAGAGACTCACTGAGCGGCCAATCACGGAGCGCCCGCGCTGGCGAGACATTCCCAAGCATTGGATTCTGGCTCTGAAGCCACCCTCGGGCAGTTGTGGGTGTGTCGATGGTGGTCAGCAGCATCGTGAGCTCATAGCTCGCCTTGAGTTTGTCGACGGCGCCTTGGTGTGGGGTCGCCTCGCTGCGCTCCCACTTGTCGAGCTGCTCAGTGTTGTCCAATCCAGCCGCGTACGCAAGCAGCGGCGAGCTAATCAGGTATCGAAGGGTCGAGATGATGAGCGAAGTGCTTTCCAACGGCTTCCTTCCGACGCGTCCAATGCCAAGGCTACGGCCGTACGCTTGGCAGAGAATGGGAGATCGCGCAGGGGAGGGGCGGGATGGGGTTCAGACTCTGGGACCGGGGGCGGCGGAAAGCGAAGCCCGGCGCCCGGTGGTTGCGCCGAACTGATTCAGACCTGCGCATCAACATCGGGGGCGGTTCATTGGTCGGGCCCGACTTGTCACTGACCGCCGAGCAGGCAGACCGGGCGGTCGAAGCGCTCCTAGCGAAGGCGGACAAGGCTATCGAAGAGGGCGAAAGCGGAACCTGGCGGCGTCGGAGAGACCGGGTCAAGGCCTACACGACCTGGCGGAGTGCGCCGTCAGACATCCGCGTCGATCTTGGGTCGGGACCTCTTGTCGAGGGCCTGACCCTCCCCAAGGACCGGGCAGATGCCGCGATGGAGGCGCTTGTTGCGCGAGCTCGCAGGGTCGCGGAGCGCGGAACCCGGCTTGACCGGCCTCGTCTGAGCGACGAGCTCGACGATGCGGAAGGCTGGTGGTGGTGACGATCAGGGAGCATCCGGCGACCCGACATGAGCTCAGGGACCCCGTTCGAGGCCACCGCCTCGGCGTCAGCCAGCCGTACCTTTCCGAGATTGTGGCCGGCGAGCCAAAGGTCCTCAACGGCCAGTTCTTCCGGGTCCTCGACGAGCACGGCACGAGCTGTCCTTCCGGACGGACGACAGTGGCTGAGGCGCTCGACACCCCTGTACGGCACGGTCGTCGGCCAGATGGTCCGTGTCTCGACCGACGCCGTCGCCTTCGACGCTGGATTCTTCTAAGCGTCCTTCAGACTGCTCACGTGGCGTTTGGGCAGGTGAAGGGCGCACATGCTGATGTCGCGCTGCTCGGTACGGCGAACGCAGCTGCTGGCCGGGCATTGCTGGGGCCGTCCGCTCAACTTTCGGGGTGCTGCTCGGTGGGGCTGTCCAGTGGCGTGCGATGCCCGGCGTCGGCTATGGGGAGCTCGGCTCGCACCGTGAATCCGCGACCGTTACGCCCGTAGGTCAGGTCTCCACCGACAAGACCGACCCTTTCCTGAAGTCCGAGGAGTCCATAGCCCGGTCGGCCTCCAGTCCGTTGCTCCGACCCGCCGTCATCTCGAACCTCAACGATGAGCTTCTGGAGAGACCAGGTCAGCCGTATATCGACGCGGGCGTGGGTCCCTGCGTGTTTGGTGACGTTCGTGAGTGCCTCTTGAAGCACTCGGTATGCAGTGTGACCGATGCTGGAGTCGAGGGGGCCGGGGTCACCGACTGTGGTGACATCGACCGTGATTCCTATGGCCCGGACGGGGGAGAGCAGGCTATCAAGTTCCCCGAGTTCGTGCAGGGGCACGGCGTTGGCCGCAACGAGGTCGGCGGACCTGAGGACGTCGAGCAGGCGCCGCAGCTCGTCCATCGTCTGCGAGCCGACTCGTTCGATGAGTTCGAGCGCCTGCCTTGTGCGCGTCGGGTCCGCCTCCATGATCTTGCGCCCCCCGGCAGCGTGCAGAGTCATCACCGTGACAGAGTGGGAGACGATGTCGTGGAGTTCGGCGGCGATGCGCGCGCGCTCTTCTTGCACCGCGGCTACCGTCCTCTCCTGCACGAGTTGTAGGCGATGCACCCGCCTGCGGTTGCGCGCGATGCCGGAGCCGATGGTCCACGCCGCGGCGATCTCCACGAGCAGGGTGAGCAGGTACACCGCGGGCCATCCCGTAAGGACGCGGCTTCCGACCGTGATTGCTGATGGCGTGAACGCCAGGAGCGCCGAGGGGATGGACACAGCCATGGTCCTGTCGGTCGCGACGGCCGCGACGGCGACCAGCAGCCCGGCGAACGGGACATGGGTCGAGTCCGTCGCCATGATGCCCCCTGGCGAGAGAATCGGAATGGCGAGAGCCTGATGGATGATGGACAGTCCCAGAACTGTGAGCGGCGCTGCATGGCGCCACGGCAGGATCACATAGCCTACGACGAAGTAGATGAGGATCGGGGCAGGATCTGGTCCCAGGGGGACAGTGCCCAAATCCAGGACCAGCCCGATGAGCTCGAGCGCGCCGACAAGGGCGGGTACGACGAGGTCCGAGCGGCTCGGCCACCTGACACTGAATCGCCGCTTTGGGTGACGAGCCGGTCCGGCTGTTTGTCGGAGCGATAGCCCAGTCATCTGTGACCCCCTCGAAGGCGGAGACGAAACCTGTCCCTAGAGTGTCCGACTGAGAGCCCGGCCCCGCATCCACCCGCAGATTGAGCAAGGCCCACCCATCGGATGATTGCCCTCAGCCTCGAGGGGGCTGGACGAGCCCGCCGCGGAACGCTAGAGCGACAGCCTGAGAGCGGTCGGTCAGGCCGAGCTTTGTGAGGATGCGGTGCACATGCGATTTCACGGTGGCTTCGCTGAGGAAGAGTTGCTCGGCGATCTGGCTGTTCTTCATCCCTGCAGCCATGGCGGCGAGCACCTCCTGCTCCCTCAGCGACAGCCGGCCCAGGTCCGCAGCCGCGGGGCCGCGCTCCATCGGCACAGGCGGGTCCCGGTGGTCTCGGGTGAACTGTTTCAGTAGGCCCCGGGTGACAGCGGGGTCAAGCCAGCCGTCGCCTCGCGCAAGGGCCCGAATGGCGGCAGCGAGGATCTGCGGTGCCGAGTTCTTGAGCAGGAAGCCAGCGGCTCCAGCCTTCACTGCCTGCCCGACCTGGTCGTCATCGCTGAACGTCGTCAGCACCAGGACGGCCGGCGGGCCTCCGTGCTCCGCGGCGAAATCGTCGGAATTGAGGATCCTTGTCGCTTCCGTCCCGTCCGTGCCCGGCATCCGCAGATCCATGACCACGACGTCAGGCCGGACCAAGATGACGGCCTCCACGCCAGATCTCCCGTCAGCGGCCTCGCCCACGACCTCGATCCCGGGCTCGGCCGCGAGGAGCAGGGAGAGGCCAGCTCGGATCAGTACCTCGTCGTCGACGAGGACGACCCGGATGGGTGCAGGTTCTGTTTCCAGCGCAGCCTCCTGAACATCGGCAGTCGAGGGCCAGTATCCGACCTAACCGGCGTGCAACCCAAGGTGCAGTCCATCGATCTTGGGATGGAATCCCGTGTTCCACCCGGGGATAGATTCCCCGGGTCAACCCGCGGAGCAGACTCTTTGCCACGGCACGAACAATCGGGCCGCAGGGAGTGGGGGCCCGAGTAGCGGCGGGCCCCCACAGACCGCCAGAAACGATAGGAGTGAGTTCAATGAACCGTTGGAAGCGCCTCATACTGGCCGTCGCATCCGCCCTCGGGATGGTGGCCGCGTCCGCGGCGCAGGCACTGGCGAGCGGCACCTTTCCGTGATGCCGAGCCCTGGCCTCTTGTGACGCGGACGTTGCGAGCCGCGGGCGGTCGTCCCGACCTGGACGGGCGGCCGCCGCAGCGGCCCGCGCGGTCGTCTTCCCCTTCGGCGCCGAGGCTGCTTCGGCCCGATCGATATTCCGCCGAACCGGCGTTGGCCCTTGCCTGCGTTCGCTCCGAGAAGCAATGGGCACGTCGTTGCGCGCTGCGGAAGCCTGGCCCCGAAACCTCAAGTCCACACATTTTGCGGAAGGGAGGCCGCGATGGGACATCGGAACGTCGCCATCGCGCAGCCGCACGGCAAGCGCGAGCCTATGTACCAGGGCTCATATCGGAGGCATCATCTGCCCTGGCGCGGATTCGCATTGCTTGTTGCCATGGCGGCCCTCATTGCATTCATTGGGGCGATGACAGTGGCGAGCGAGCAAGCCAACACCGTACCGCTTCCGGCACCGACCCCGGCCCCGCTAGCGGTATCCGCAGGCCCAGATGGGGCAGCGACCGATGGGCAGCTGCCACGGCTCATCATCCGGTTCCCCTACCGGGCGCATTTCTAGACCGGCTCCTGAGCTGTCCGATCCGTATCACGCAGTAAGGAGTGGAAGGTCATGCGTCTGCGTTTCCTGGTCTCGCGTGGCGACCTGCCGCAGGGTTCCGGTCGTCGAGCTTTGAGCACCAAGGCTGAGTCGGCCGAGGGCAGGCTTTGGGGTGAACTCGCCCATGTCCATGTCGGAGCTGGACGAGGAACCCTGAAGATCACTGGGCTCTCCGTCCTCTGGTTCGCGACGACGGCCGCCAGCATCGCCCTGGCCAGCTTCGCCTTCCACTTCCCAGGCTCGCTGCCGCCGGGCAACGGGGACGAGTTCGTCCCCCAGGGGGTGGTTGGGGCAGCGATCCATGGCGGAGCCACAGGCCTTGTTGTCGGCGGCCTGCAGGCCTTCCTCCTGAGACGGGCGGGCCGCAGTGGCGGTCGATGGCTGGCCCTGACGGTCCTGGCGCTGTTCCTCGGACACGCGGTAGCGGACGTCCTGCCAGATGCCTACGGGTTGCCCGTGGTTGCCACGATGGGCGGATTCGCACTCGGAGCAGCTCAGTGGCTGGCGGCCGACTGGCCGCTTCGCATTGGGTCTGCCTGGATGGCAGTCACCGGTACCGCCTGGGCAGTTGCCATGTGGGCAGCCTACGAGGCCGGCAGGACGATGCCCGACTGGCGGATCGAGCATCTCATCATCGGCGGCGCGGTTGGCGTTTCCCTCGGGGCCTCGACGGCTGCGCTCTGGCTCTGGCGCCCCATTCGCGAAACCGCGTCGGCGGGTCGGCCCCGTCAAGGCGCCACCGGGCGGACTGGGACCCCGTGACTCTGCGATTTCATCCGTGGGGTGCCTCCTGCCGGTGCGTACCCGCGGCATGGTCGATCGTCGGCCGCGCCTCCCAACGTGGCGAGCGTTAGCGGGCGTCGATGACGAGCGCCGTGTATGAGCCGGGGGCGATCTCGGTCAGACCGGCGTCCCGGATCAGCGGACCGGGCGCCGGTCAACCGGCCAGGGCCGCGAACGGGATGGCGTCAGCCTCACTGGGGCGGCCGGACCACCTGCTGTGACCTACTCCGCAGGGCGATCAGGGTCGGCCAGCCGTCTATCCGATGACGTGCAACGGGGAAGAACACGAGCTCGAAACGCTGCAGCGCGTGATGCTGCGGCTGATCGCGCACGTGCGCGTCTGCCACGATCAGATCGGGTCGAACAGCCCGGCAGTCCAGTCTGCACCGGCAGAGCCCGTCGACGCATACACGACGGTCACCGGTCCGGGATGTTCGACGGTTACGAGCGAATGCTGATGATCGTCTTCCCCTTGCGGCGCTCGGTCGGGTTCAGGGCGGCGACTGCGTCCTCAAGCGGCGCGATGTTGTCGATATTGGTCCGCAGTCGTCCGTCGCGCACCCTCTGTACGATCTCGACAAGCTCGCCGCGATCGGCCTCGACGACGAAGTCCACCGCTAGACCATCGGCCGGACGGGTCTCCACCGGTCCGACGACGGACACCAGCGTTCCTCCGGACTTGATCAGTGCCGCGGAGCGCTTCTGGATGTCCCCGCCGATGACATCGAAGACCAGATCGACGCTGCCGACAGCTTCAAGCTCGTCGTTCTCGAGGTCGACGAACTCGTGGGCGCCGAACTCGAGCGCCTTCTCGCGGTCGGCGGCGCGGCCCGTGCCGATGATATAGGCGCCGGCCTCGCGGGCGAGCTGGGTCACCATCGTCCCGACCGCGCCGGCTGCGCCGTGCGCCAGGACGGTCTGGCCTGCCTGGAGGCGGCCGTGCTGGAACAGTCCCTGCCACGCAGTCAGCCCCGAGATCGGCAGCGACGCGGCCACCGTGAAGTCGACGTCGCCCGGCAGCGGCGCGAGGTTGCGTGCTTCGATCGCCACATACTCCGCCAGCGTGCCGTCGCGATGCCAGTCCGCGAGGCCGAACACCCGCTGTCCGACTGACAGTCCGGTGGTGCCGTAGCCGAGGGAGGTGACCACTCCGGCCAGCTCGTGGCCCGGGATCGACGGTGTCCTGTCATGGCCTGCGCGGTCGGTCCAGGTCGATGGCCAGTCCATCTCGGTCGGGACGAATCCCGAGGCATAAACCTGGACGATGACGTCGTTGATCGCGGCCGTCGGCTCGGGCGTCTCGGTCAGCGTCATTGCGGCCAGTCCTTCAGCCTGATCGGTCACCACTATGGCTTTCATGGGGTTGTCTCCTCTGTCGTGTGTCTATTGGTGTTTTGATCTGGTTTGCGGCTGCGGCGGTTCCGTCGTGCGTCGCGACCTGGTCGAGCTCGTCGGTGGTTCAGGTCGTCATCGGCTGGGTTTCTCCCCTCCTGTGCCCACGTCGTTCTGCTGGATGTCATTAATCGTGCCGGTGCGCGGGTTGCGTGCGGAGACAGTGGTGAACGCGGTGGCGGCGACGGCGAGTCCGAGGTATCCGAGTGTGATCTGTGGCAGTGAGAAGACGTCGGTGAGCTGGGCGGAGATGAGGCTTGGGATGGTCGCGCCGCTGTAGGAGAGGATGTAGATGACACCGAAGATCGGTGCCCGGTCGGCCAAGGTGCTGCCGTGCAGGAGGCCGCGCGTAGCGGCGCTGATCGCGATGCCTTGACCGGCGCCAGCGATGATGGTCGCCGTGATGAACAGTGGCAGTGCCCCCGTGATGATCGCCGCGATCAGGCCGATCCATCCCGTCAGGAAGGCGACCATGCCGATGCGCTGGGCTTCCGCCGATGAGAAGCGGCCGCCGAGCGGAGCGCCCAGAGCGCTGGGGGCCATGTAGGCGGCGAAGACGAGCCCAAGGACGAGCGGGCTCCTGGCGTGGAGCTGGTCCTCGACCAGCGCTGGCACGAAGGTCTGGTAGAAGTTCCCGGTCGCCCAGGTGGAGAGGAATACCGCGGCCGCAACAGCGAGCAGGTGCCCAGCTCCCACCGGGATGCGGACGTTCGGTCGCAGCGATCGCCAACCGCCCGGGGTCAGCGCAACGGTCTCGGGGCTAGCGGCGATGAGCACGGCGGACAGAAGGAGCAGGGCGATGTCGACGACGTAGATGAGGTCGCGAGGCCATGGCCCGAACTGGACTAGGGCGCCGGAGGCGACGGCGCCGACGGCGAGGCCGAGCATGACAGTCTGGCTGGAAGCAACAGAGGCCATCCAGGCGGGCCTGGCGGGCGCCGCGTCGACAACGTAGGAGGTCAGGGCACTACTGGCCAAACCGGCGCCGAGACCCATGAGCCCCCGTCCGGCAATCAGGGTGCCGATGTCGTGCACGCTCAACAGGACCAGGCATCCGAGCACCAGAAGCACGAGGCTGGCGACGGAGATGGGCCGTCGGCCCATGTGGTTGGACAGCCGTCCCAGGACCAGCAGCGTTCCGAGCGTGCCGACTGAGTACGCCACAACCGTCAGGAAGATGTCGGCGTTGGTGAACCCTTCCTGTGCCCGATAGATATTGAACAGCGGGATTGTCGAGCCCACCGTTGCAAACGATGCCAGCAGGGAGATCACCGCGGAGACGAACGCCAAGCGGAATGGGCCTCCCCGCTTGGCCCGGGTCGGTGTCAAAAGGTCCAGCCGTGACATTGCGGTTCAGCCTCCTGCGGTTGGTTGCATCGGTGGTTGTTGTCGAGCCACCAGCTGCTCTGGGCGCCTCGGGCGCCATCCTAGGTTTTTGGGCTTGCTAGCCCATTTGTTCCAGTTCACCATCCTCAAAAGTGGGCTGTCAAGCCCAATAGGGGAGTAAGCTGGGAAGCATGACAGCCACGACAGGAACTCGGGAGCCCCACAGGCTCACCGACAAGGGACAGGCAACCCGGGCCCGAATCCTGGAGCACGCCGCCGACCTCATCTACACCAATGGGGTCCACGCGACGAACAACGAGCAGCTTCGCCGCGCCGCCGGCGTCAGCGGATCGCAGCTCAACCACTACTTCCCGACCAAGGAGAGCCTCGTCCTAGCCGTGATCGCCTGGCAGGCCGATCGCGTCCTTGGGTTCCATCGCAGCGAGCGGTTCGCCCGCTTTGACGATCTCGAAGCCTTTCGAGATTGGGCGGATCACTACGTGGCCTATGAGCGCGCCTACCAGGAAGGCTGCAGTCTAGGCTCCCTCGCAAGCGAGATCATCAAGACAGACCTCGACGTCCACGATGAACTCGCAAGTGCATTCGACCAATGGAGGGACATCTTCCGCGATGGACTCCAAGCCATGCAGCGACTCGGGCGCCTCAGCGCCGACGCGGATCCGACACGGCTGGCGAATCTGGTTCTCTCCGCGTTCCAGGGCGGCATGCTCCTCGCCCAGGTCGCCCGAGACATCACCCCGCTTAAAGACGCGCTGCACGCCGCCATCGACTATGTGCAGACCTTCTCGACGCCTCTCGAACGCGAGCTACTCCCAGCCCGGTGACAGGCGCAGCCTGCCAGCGCTGCGGGTCCCGACCGGCCCACTATCAGATCGCGTCGAGCAGATCGTCGGCTCAATCCGCACCGGATGGAACCCGTGGACGGATTGTTACCCAAAGCTCTTAGGGAGGGGCCCGGCGTGCATCAGGGCTAGTCGCAGAAGGCGCACACCCCGGAGGCCGACAGCTCAAGCCCGTGGATTGGGCAGACCGGGCGGGCGCGCGGTGCGGCCGTCTTCGGCGGGTTCACTCTGGCCTCGTACCGGGGCGTCAGCAGCTGCTCGGCGTCGGCAGGGACGTCGGCCCCGTACGCCCGGTAGC
Source organism: Sinomonas sp. G460-2 (assembly GCF_047759905.1). Lineage (NCBI taxonomy): Bacteria > Bacillati > Actinomycetota > Actinomycetes > Micrococcales > Micrococcaceae > Sinomonas > Sinomonas sp. G460-2. The sequence continues at coordinate 22,430 of NZ_JBKZWT010000008.1, forward strand.
ACTCGAGGCGGGCTGCTGCCGCGGCGCGCTCCCGCTCGAGGTCCGTGGCGGGGACGTCCCGTCCGGCGGCGCGCAGCACGGCATCGAAGCCCTCGCCGACCATGCCGTCCGAGACTCGCACGACAAGGGAGGTCAGGGGCGGCAGGCCGCGCTCATTGCCAAGGCGGATGACCCGGTAGAGCACCTTGCCGATCCAGTTCCGGACATGCGATCCGGTCCGGACGCCGGTCGCCTCGAAGACCCGGTCCCGCAGCTCCGAGTATGTGATGTGGGCCGGGTAGGTCCGCGCGACGTCCTCGAGCACCGGGACCGCGGCCTCCGCCCACTGGTTGAGCGCCTGCTGGAAGGGTGCCCCCGCCTCGCCATCAGACCCCTGCGTCGTCCCTGGCATCTCCGCCACCCGCTGCTCCTCCACTCGGTCCTGTTCGCATCCTATCGGCGCGGGCCGCCCGTCGTCGGTCGCCCGCATAGAGATCCCCAGACCCCGACGCCGAACCCGAAACGTCGCCATGAGGCCCGTCGACCACGACCGCAGAGCCCGGATCGCGGCCGAGCTCGAGGAGCGCTTCCCGGCCCACGCAGGCCGCCTCCTCGCCGTGCTCGACGTGAACCCTTCAGCGGCCATGCCCTACCACGGCACCCCTCACCTTCTCGTCGTCGCCCACGCTGTCCTCGAGCTCGCCGACGGAGAGCACCTCGCGACCGAGGACACCGACCTGGTCCTGCTGGCAGCCCTCTTCCACGACTACGACCACGCCGGGGCCACCGACGACCCGGTGAACATCGCCCGCGCCGTCGCCGCCGTCCGCGCGCACTGCGCCTTCCACGACGCCGACCGCATCGCTGAGCTCGTCGAAGCCACGTGCTTCCCGCACCACGGCCCGGCAGACGACCCGGCGGTGGCGGTCCTGCGCGACGCCGACATCGTCTGGTCGAGCCTGCTCGTCCCGGACGCCCAGCGGTTCCGGAACGGGCTCGCCAAGGAGCGCGGTACACCGGCCACCGAGCAGGACGCGATCGCGTTCGTCATCGGACACGGCCTCAACACCGCCACAGCGGCCCGTGCGATCGACCGACACTTCCGTCAACCTAACTGCACTTAGGTGTTTTGATATGCTAGGTAAAGCAACATGTGAGTTCAGTTGATGGGAGCAAGAGTGTCAGGGGCAGAGCAGATCGGTGAGCACATGCGCCAGTGGCGCATCATGCTCGGGCTCAGCCAGGAGCTGGCTGCCGAGCGGGCCGACATCTCAGTGCCCACCCTCAGGCGTATCGAGCGCGGCGACCCCGGCGTCAAGCTCGGCAGCTTCCTGGCGCTGGCGCGGATCCTGAACCTCGACGAACGCCTCGAGGAGGCCACCGACCCGCTCAACACCGACCTCGGACGCATGCGCGCCCACGCCCTCGGGCGCCAGCGGGCGAAGAGGAGCACCCCATGACACCCATCGAAGTGTGGGTGGATGCCCAGCTCGCCGGGACGTGCGACATCGAACTCCGCCAAGGCTTCCAAACCCCGTCCCTGACGTTCACCTACGACACAGCGTGGCTCTCCGATACCAAGGCCTTTGCCATCTCACCAGATCTTCCCCTGGTCCGTGGGCCCCTCACTCCGGCACCCCACCGGAGCACCTTCCTTGCGTTCGACGATGCTGCACCCGACCGGTGGGGCAGGACCCTCCTCGACGCCGAGATGCGTCGTGCCGCCAAAGAACGCGGCGCAAGGTTCAAGACCCCGTCAGAGATCGACCTGCTGCTCGCCGTGAGTGACGAGACACGCCAAGGCGCTCTCCGGTTCCGCCGCGACGGAGAGTTCCTTGCCCCACGGCACGCCCGCGCAGGTGTGGGCGACCTGGCCCGGCTCGTCGCGGCCGCCGACCGGTTCGTGGACACCGGCCAGGTCGACGACGACGTCCGCCAACTGATCGGCGTCGGCTCGTCTCCAGGTGGCGCCCAGCCAAAGGCGTGGATCGAGGACGACGAGGGCACGATGCACCTGGCCAAGTTCCCCAGAACATCAGACACGGGAGACGCCTCAGCCTGGGAACTCACCGCCATCAGGCTGCAGGAGAGGGCCGGGATCACCGTTCAGCCGGCCAGCACGATCTCACTCGGTCCAGCCAGATCGATCTTCCTCACCCGTCGGTTCGACCGCGAAGGGGGCAAGCGCATCCCGTTCATGAGCTTTCGGACTGCGTTCAGGGTCGCCGAGCATGAGCATCCCGACTACGCGACCCTCGCTGAACGGGTCGCGTCAATCTCCAGCAAGCCAAACGAGGACGCGGCCGAACTCTTTTCCCGGGCCGCCCTCATGGCCATGGTCAACAACATCGACGACCACATGCGCAACCACGGCCTGCTCCACCGGGGAACCGGAGGATGGCAGCTCGCCCCCTCATTCGACGTAAACCCATCGCGCAGCGGAGCGTCGGACACGCCACTGACCCCTGACGACGACCCCGCTGACCGGGACGTCCGCCTACTCCTCGAGCACTGCGACGCATTCAGGCTCACACGTGAGCACGCCGTCGCCCGAATCCGGGCCGTCGAGGACGCCGTGTCGCACTGGCGCGAGGATGCTGTCGCCTGCGGCGTCGAGCCGGACGCACTCGACTTCATGGCGCGGGCTTTCCAAGGGCCTAACCGCGAAAGGTCGGCCGAGCTCGCGGCTTCTGCCGCCACAGTGATCGACATCGCCCAGCCAAGTGCGCCCGCCCGAGCCTGGGAGGAAGTCTGGGTCCAGCCCCACACCAGGAGGGGCCGCCTCGTCGAGGGCCACTTCAGGCGCCGCCCGAGGCGGTAGCGGGGGCACTGGATCGGTGCCCGGCGCTTCAACCCCGCCCGAGCCGTCGCTCCAGCCACCCAGCGGCACCGGCCTCGTCGTCGAACTCGCCGTCGTCCTGGGCGGACAGCGACTCGCGGATCAGCTCCGCGAACCGCGGCCCAGCCGTCAGGCCCGCGGCGATCAGGTGCTGCCCGCGCAGCAGCGCAGGGCGCGGCTTCTCCACCTCCCCGACCTCCGGGCCAGCGCCACCCACTGCTCGCCGAACGGGACCTTGTTGCCCGCCCCGCGGCCGGTCACGTCCGCGTCGACCACGCGAGCCCAGTCCTCGATGCTCGGGCCCGTGCCGTTCTCCCCGGCGAGGCGCCGCACAAGGTGCCGGACCGCCTTGCCGGTCGGCTTCGGCCCGGTCGAGGCATGGCAGATGTGCTCCCGGATAATCGGCAGCACCTTGTCGTGGACGTGCCCGGGCGCACCGATCCGGGTCAGGAAATCGCGCGTGGGCTCGACACCGGCCTCGGCATGCCTGTGGCTGGTAATCCGCCCGTCCGCCTCCGTCTGCGCGTGGGTGGCCTTGCCGAGGTCGTGCAGCATCGCGGCCGGCACCACCACCTGCCGGTCCTTGCCGGTGAGGCCGTCCCGGTCGGCGATCGCCGCCCTCGCAGGCCAGGGAACGCGGGTCCTCTCCTACCCGTGGGCGCTCCTGATCCTCGGCGCCACCGTCTCGACAGCGGCGAACGCCGTCCACGCGATCCTCTCCGTCCAGAACGGCCGCGGCGTCGTCCCGCCGCTCGTCTCGGCCCTCGTCGCGTCCATGCCCCCGGTCGTCCTGCTGCTCATCACCCACCTGTCCGTGGTCCTCGTCCAGCGCACCGCCCCGGCCAAGCCCGCCAAGCCGATCAAGGCGACCAAGCCGAAGCCCGCCGCAAAGGAGCGCACCGCATCCGCACCCGTCGAGGTCGAGACCGTCCCGGACACCGTCGACGAGCTCATCGGCCAGTTCTGACCGGCCACTCGGCTGGTCTCGGCCCCGGCTGTTGAAGCAGGCCGTCTGTATGGCCGTTCGCTGGCCATTCCGCGACGCCGAAGAGGGGCCCCTTGGACTATCTGGCCGGATACGGGGTCGGGGTCCTGCCGAGAATCCGCCCCGCCACGCTCTGCATGGTCGCGGTGTCTCGCGGAAAGGCACCATGGCTGAGGGCACCGCAGAGAGCTCCGGGCTTAGTCGGAGTGGACGACCAGATCCGGCTTGAATCGTCCGGGAAGAACGCCCTGAGAGGGTATTCGTTCGCCGTGCCGTTGTCTGGCCCCATGGCCTTGCCGAAGCACTCCTGGAGTCCTAGCAGCTCCTGTCCGTCCTTGGACTCGAGGGCGTTGCGGATCAGATATAGCAGGGATCCTTGGTATTCGGGGAGGACGTGATCGGCAGTCTCGGCCTTCTCGTCCATCGAATACATGGCGTATCGAATGCCGTCCGCCCCGTCCGGTGGATCCATCAACTCAAGGAAGGCCGGGATCGAGATAGCGGGGGCTAAGAGCTGGAGACTCTTCACCCTCAGCTGTTCGGCGCCGGGGTTCGCTCCGCGTTGTTCGTCGAGGGCCTTCAGGAAGTATGCGTGGAAGATTGCGCCGGCGCTGTGCCCAACCGCGTGCAACGAGACGTTCCCGTTTAGCTTGTCAGAGTGCGAGTAGAGGGCCTTGGAAGCCAAGGTTCCGCCGCCCTTGCCCAGGGTGTTGGCGTTTTTGGCGGCGATCTTCATCTGCAGCCATATCGGGCCGCCCTGCGCTTCGTGGGCAATGATGTCCCAGATGCGATCGCGGACAAACCGTGTGGGGTCTTTGCCATAGTCGACGTGCTCGTCGAACTTTCCGCGCTCGATTTCGCCGCGCAAGTCTTCGACACGGTGTCCGAGTAGGTCGATCAACGTTGCCGCGGGGCCGGTGTCCCATACGAAGTAGATCGGGTACACCCCATTGGCTCTCCACCATGGGATTGCCTCGAGGGCCGCTTCCCAGCCGCTGGCCACCGAGACAAGTCCGCCGTGAGCCCAGAACACGACTGGGACCGTCCCGTCGGCATACTCGCCGCGGTGCTCTTCGATGAACTTCGGCAGGTGGTAGTCGAAGATCTCGTCGATCTGCTCTCTCGTGCTCGGAAGACCAAGAACATAGTCGTCGAGGACGATGATGTGCTTCCGAGTCTCTTCCGGGTGCCGGATCGGGTCGATGTGGTGGGGGCGTGCGTCCATGGCGGACCTTCTTTCGTCCTGCCCCAGCCGCGCCGACATGGCGTTCAGGGAGAGATTAAGTCCCGCACGCCGTGCTGGCCATACCTGGCCTGCTCTCGGTTCCTCGACATTCACAGTCCAACGATGGTCCGCACGTACCCGCTCGGGCTCGCCCCTTGGGCTTGGACTGATCGGCCGCGCTGATAGCCTCCGAGCGTGACTGACACCAAGGGGCCGAAGAGCGCAGGCGAACACTGGGTGTGCTCTGTGCTCGCCCAGACCGGCTGGGCCGCTGCCCTGACCCGCGACGGGCTCGAACGCACAGACATCCTCGCCGTCCAGACGGGGAGCGTGGGCCGGCAGGCCATCGAAGTGCAGGTCAAGACCGCCAGCCCCAGCAGGCGCCCCAACTGGCCCCTCGGGTCGAAAGCCCAGCTGCCGGCACTCTCGCGCCACGAATGGTTCGCCCTCGTCGTCCTGCAGGCAGACCCGACCGTCGCCCCGCGAACCTTCATCGTCCCGCGCGACCACGTCGCCGCCGGCGCCTGGATCCACCACCAGGACTGGCTCACCGACCCGACAGCGCGACCCGGGAAGCGGAACGCCGACGCGTCCCGCGCACACGTACCGGTCGAGGTCTTCGAACGCTACGAGAACCGGTGGGAGTTCCTCGGCACGCCCACGGACCAGGTTCCAGTCCTGCTCCCGCGGCGCCTCCGCGAGCTTGCCCGCGACGAGCGCGTCGGCCTCCCCGAGGGCCACCCGTGGCGTCTCGCCCTGCCCGACTGGAACTAGCCTCCGGCTCAGCGTGCGCCGCAGGCCGGGGCGCCCCGTTGTGCATGTAGGATCGCGACGGGAATCGCAGCGCAGGAGGGGACATGGCCGGCGTCGAGCACTTCGGCGAACGCATCAACTACGGGAGGTACGGCTACCGGCTCAGCCGCGACACCTACGCGCTCATCAACAAGCGGTCCTCGACCTATTCCCGCCGAGAGGACGTGGGAGAGGCTGCTTGGGCTGCCTGGGACTGGATGTACGAGGATGATGAGCACCGTGTACACACTGACGAGTGGTGCGCGCTCCAGCGTGAGGCCGCGTTGGAGAACTTCGACCTGAACATGGCGTTCTTCGCCCAGATCGACCCAGAGGCATTCGAGGCCGCCCTCGAGCAGATGCTCGTCAAGACCAAGCAGCTCCGGCTTGTCGAGGACCTGAGGATGCTCGACGGTGTCGCGGGGGCCTACGTGATGGTCCTCGACGAGTACAGGCAGGTGTACATCGGGTCGGCCTGGGACATTCGCAAGCGCATCAAGCAGCACTGGGCTGGCACCAAGGAGTTCGACCGGCTCATCTGGGGAGGCAAGCACCAGTCGGTGCTCTCCATCGACTCATTCAGGGCGCTGGATACCACCCGTATCTTCGCTGCCGGCACGGTCAACGGCTTCGAGCTCGAGGAGAGGCTGGAGAGGAACTTCCCGCCGGACTATGCGCTCAACCGTGTCGGGGGCGGGGAGATCACCGGCTTCCGGTCTCTGTTCATCGCCGGTGAGGTGAAGCGCCGAGGGCTAGTTCCCGTGGAAGAGGCCTCCACCGAGTCCTGATCCGTGCTCAGCTGGCCTTCACGAGCGCGAGCTCGTCCCAATGGGTGGTCGCCCGGCGTGAGAGCATCTCGCGCTTCATCTGCCAGGCGGGGCCCGGCCGGAGTCCCCCGTACCCGATCCCCACGGACCCCGGCCCTGCCTTCTTGTTGACCCGGTCGACGAGCTCGGCGATGCCCTGCTCCTCGTGCCGGAACCGGAACGGCTCGAACGCCTGCTGGCCCGTGGCCGGGCGGAGGTCGGTGAGCATGATCCCGGCGCGCGCGTACCGGAATCCTTCCTCGATGTGGGGGAGGAGCCTGTGGGCGGCCTTCGCCAGGACGACCGGGTCGGTGGTGGGTGCCGGCAGTGGCACGAGGATGCTCGGGAACGACCCGGCCCCGGGCGCGTACCAGCCCGTGCCGGCGAACGCGGTCAGGACCTTGGCTGCGGTGCCGTGCTTGACCAGTCGGGCGGCGCCCTGCTGGGCGTATACGGACAGGGCTTGGCGCATGCCGTCGCGGGTGGTGACCGGTTCGGAGAACGACCGGGAGAAGATCAGCTGCTCACGGCCGGTGACCTCCTCCTCGAAGGGGATACACGGGACGCCGTTCAGCTCGAGCACGGTCCGCATCACCACGACGCTGAACCGCTGCCGAATGCGGACAGGGTCGGCCGCCCCCAGATGGGCGATCGTGAGGATCCGCATCGCGGCCAGACGTGCGCCAGCAGGAGTCGGGTTGTCCGTTGTGGGTCCCTTACCTCGGAGATTTGAGGTCGTTGGCTCGCCGGCTTAGCAGCATCCTGGGCATGGTCTCCTGCGAAGGCATGGCCCACAAGGTCCATTCGGACCTGAAACCGAACGCCAGAATGGGCTGTCGGGCGAGCGAAGGCCAAAGAGCTCAGGACCCCGACTTCCAATCGATACGGATGAGATCCTCCTGGAAACGCCGCTGCCTGCCCCTAGGTACCGGCATGATGGTCACCGTCATGAGGGCGTCGATGACGGTCTTGCGTACGTCGATCGACAGCGCATCCCAGACTGCTCTCAGGTCGGCCGCGTCTTGCAGCATCGACACGACGGGACGTGCATCATGAGAGGCCCTAGCACTGGTCAACGAGGCGAGATGCTGTTCAACCTCGACCTTGACGGAGCGCAGCTCCTCGACGGATAGGATCCCCTCGAGCCACAGGTCTTTTGCGTCTTGGAGCCTTCGCATCAGGTCCTCTTCCCGCTGTGCTGAGTCAGGGTTGCCGGCCCGCGCTGGAGTTCTGTCCGCGATTGCTTGTCGGTTGTCTGGGCGAGAAAGGTACGCGAAGAGGGTTCTCTCGACCAGGAGATCCGTGTCGACTGCTTTTCGGGCGAGGTGCCCTCCCGTCTTGCACTTGTAGATCGTCCATGCTCTGCCTCGACTTCGAGTCGTTGCGGATCGGACTGTCGACGACTTGCCCTCTGCTTCGCAGATTCCGCATTTGCCTAGGCCCGCAATGAGCCAACGGGCTCGTGTACTGTGGCTGCGCCGACGCGCCGGGTCGGTGAGTACTATTCGTGCCTTCTTGAACGTTGCTTCGTCGATGATGGGCTCCCACGCCCCGGTACCGACTACGTTGCCCTTGTAGAGTGACGCACCGTAGTTTCGTTCGCGGAGCACGAGTTGCTTGAGCGACTGGATGCACCAGTTCCGGCCTGTAGTGGTCCTTACGCCTGCTGCGTTCCAAGTTCGGCAGACTTCGCCGAGCGAGGTGCCGTTGATGATGGCGCGGTATGCCTCCCGGACGAGCTGCGCTTCCAATGGGTGCGGGGTCTTGGCGTCGCCTTCGTAGCCGAAGGGACGAGCTCCGCCTCGCCACCTGCCCTGTTCAGCGGCTTGCCTGTGCGCCCTGGTGATGCGTTCGGCTTTGTGCTCGGATTCGTACCTAGCCATGTTGCCTACTGTGCGGGCGATCATGCGGCCGGTAGGCGTACTCAGATCCACTCGGCCACCCGTGACCAGCAGGGTCTCGACTCCGTGCTTCTCGACGGTGTCTATGTACTTCTCCAGCTCCACGGGTGACCGATGGAGGCGGTCACCGTGCCACGCGATGACGGCTGAGAACAGGCCCGCGACGACTTGCTCCAGCATCGCCTCGTACTGCGGCCGTCGGCGCCCACTGTAGGCGCTGACGTCGTTGTCCGTGTAGACGACAACATGCTCGAAGCCGAGGCTCTCTGCGAGCCTGCGGCAGTCATCTTCCTGGCGTTTGACCCCGAGCCCTCCGCCCGCCTTATCGTCCGAGATCCGCACGTATACGGCGGCCCGATTCACGCCGCCTCCAGTTCGGTCAGGTGTTGAGCGAAGATGCCAGCGATAAGCTGTGCCTGTTTCTTGCCGATTGGTGGGGCCGCAGCGGCAAGGCGCTCGGCGTAGTCTTCGATTGCCTGCACGCGAAGCGGCATCAGGGTCAAGTTCTCTTCGTTCACGGGGGTGCCTATGCAGCACCACCGACGACGGGCGAAGATCTGCATGGCGTGTGGTTCATCCTCGGGCTGCCGGGGATGTGCACCATCCACGCCAATTCCGCCCAGGATGCCGTGACCAAGCTCTGCACGCTCCCGCTTCTCGCCGGGCAGAACATCTCGAGTGGTTTCGTGATCCCCACGGTTGCGAGTTGCATCGATCTCGTCGTGCATTGTGCGCGGCGGGCCGACGGTCACCGGCACGTTGCCGAGATCCTCGCCCTCGGGTCGCGAGTCGAGAACGGGGTGATCGAGACCTCGACGGTCTTCGCTGACGACGATGGCGTGTTGCGTCCGCGCTCGATCAGCCTGCCCAAGCCGGAAAAGTTCGCCCGCGCCGGGATCGACCTCCCGAGCCTGCTCGAGGCGGCGTAATGGCGGCCGCTCTCGGACTCGTCGGCGGGCTCGGTGCCTTCCTCGTCTGGTGGTCATGTTGGGAGTCTCCACCGCGGCGCCCGCGTGATCGCCGCGCGGGAAAGATCGAGCAGCTCATCCGGCAGGCGGGCATTCAGCGCGTGAGCCCCGGCGGCCTCCTCGCGTCATGCGCGGGACTGGGGCTCGCCGTGGCCTTGGCGCTGTTCGTCCTCACCGCCGCGTGGCCCGTCGCGGCGTGCTTCGGCCTCTTCGCGTCTTGGCTTCCCGTGGCGCTCGTGAGCTGGCAGGCACGGCGGCGAGCGAGCGTCGTGCGGGAACTGTGGCCCGACGCGGTCGATCACTTGCGGTCGGCGATTCGGGCTGGTCTGCCTCTGCCGGAGGCTCTCATGCAACTGGGCATCAAGGGCCCCGAGCCGCTTCGCGGGGTCTTCCTCGACTTTGCGGCCGACTATCGCTCGGGCGGGACCTTCGGGTCGTCGCTCGATCGGCTCAAGGACCGGCTCGCCGATCCGGTCGCTGATCGGATCATCGAGGCTCTCCGGCTCACGCGGGAGGTCGGCGGGTCAGACCTCGGTCGACTGCTCGCAACGCTCGCCGAGTTCCTCCGCGATAACGCGCGCACCCGGAGCGAGCTTGAGGCGCGACAATCGTGGACGGTCAACGCGGCCCGTCTCGCTGTCGCGGCGCCGTGGGTGGTTCTCCTGCTGCTCGCCACGAGGCCAGAGGCCATGGCCGCGTACGCCCAACCGGCAGGACTCCTTGTCCTTGTGAGCGGGCTCGTTGTCTCCGTCGCGTGCTATCGCGTGATGTTGCGCATCGGCTCCCTTCCCGCCGAGCAGCGGGTCCTTCGATGACCGGGACGACCGTACTGGCTGTGCTGTGCGGTGGGCTTCTCGGCGCTGGTCTCTGGACCGTCTTTGTCCGCCTCCCGATCATGCGCCGTGCCACGTTCGCCGATCGAGTGGCCGCTCAGCTGCGCTCGATTGATGGGTCCTCCCGGCTCCTGCGCCGTGAGCCGGCGGCGGTCACGCCTTTCGGGCCGCTCGAGCGGATTGTGCGTCCCGTGATGGGGGAAGCGGTCGCGCGGCTTTCACGGCTAAGCGTCGGCAACGTCGCCCTGTCGAAGCGGCTCGCCGCCGCCGGCTCGCCTCAGAGTGTCGCGGACTTCCGCGCCGAACAAGTGGTCTGGGCCGGCGTGGCCTTCGCGGGGGCGACGGCCGCGGGCGTCTCCCTGGCGGTCTCGGGGCGGATCTCGGCGTTGCTCGCCGTGCTCCTAGTCCTCGCGGCAACAACGTGTGGCAGTGCCGGCCGCGCATACGTCCTCTCGAGCGCTGTGCGCCGGCGTCAACGTCGGATCTTGTCCGAATTTCCGTCGGTCGCGGACATGATGGCCCTCGCGGTCGGCGCCGGGGAGACGGCCGCCGGCGCCCTCGAACGTACCGCCCAGCTTTCACGAGGGGCGCTGTCGGACGAATTCAGGCTCGTGCTCGCTGATTCGCGGGCAGGGACGCCGTTCGTCGGGGGCCTCCAGCGGATGGCCGATCGCGTGGGACTCGCGCCGATCACTCGTTTCGTTGACGGCCTCGTGGTGGCACTCGAGCGAGGTACACCCCTCGCGGACGTTCTCCGTGCTCAAGCCCAAGACGTCCGCGACGTCGCCAAGCGCGAGCTGATGGAGGCCGCGGGACGCAAGGAGATCGGAATGATGGTGCCACTGGTGTTCGGGGTCTTGCCCTTCACCGTGATCTTCGCTGTCTTTCCCGGCGTGGCCGCCTTGACCCTGGGGCTGTGATCAGCGCGCCAGAGAAACGAATCCAACAAAAGCACCAACGGTAGGCACCAAGGAAAACGCAGAAAAGAAATTGGGGGATCATGAACATCATCGTCGGCCTAGCCACAGCAACCGGCCTAGCCACAGCAACCGGCCTAGCCACACGGGACCTTCCGTCCCGGATCGCCGTCTACGTTCTCGCGCTGGGCCACCATGCGCGCGGTGAACAGTCAGAACGCGGGGACGTCCCGGGATGGGTGATGATCACACTCATGAGCGCCGTCCTGGTCATGGGACTGTTGGCCGTCGCGGGTCCCGCCCTCGAGGGACTCTTCCAGCAAGCGATCAGCAAAGTCAGCAAGTAGCTCGATGCCGAGGCAATTGGAGCCACGGCTTCGCGAGGGAGGCTCGGCGCCGACGGAGTTCGTCATGGTCGGCGGCCTCCTCACGGTCTTCGCGCTCGCCATCGTGCAGCTCACGCTCGTCCTTCACGTGCGGAACACCCTGACGGACGCGGCAGCGTCGGCGGCCAGATACGGCGCGCTCGGGGATCGCGGAGCGGAGGACGCTGAGCGGCGCGCGGCCGAGCTCGTGACGATGACGGTCGGCGAGGAATTCGCTTCGGACATCTCGGCCGGGGAGGCGACCCTATCGGGGACGCGAGTCCTCGAAGTCCGGGTTGCCTCGCCCCTCCCGCTCGTTGGCCTGGCCGGACCGCCTGGACTCGTGACGGTGACCGGCCATGCGCCGCTTTCCTGAGCGTGCGGGGTGGGCGCGTTCCGCACCGTCGGGCCTCGTGCCAGCTCGGCCCACCTCGTCTGGGCCGGCGGGAGATCGGGGGAGCGCTGTCGTCGAGTTCGTCATGCTCGGGGCCCTCCTGCTCGTCCCGGTCGTCTACTTCGTGGTCACGGCGGGAATGCTGCAAGGTGCTTCGTATGCGGCCGCCGGCGCGGCCGATCACGCTGCCAAGGTCTTCGTGCGCGCCCCTGACTCTACGGCGGCCCGTGCGAGCGCTGAGGCGGCAGTGAGGGTCGCCATGGCCGACTTCAAGGTGGCGGACACCGCGTGGACCCTGGACGTCTCGTGCGATCGGCCGCAGTGCCTCGAGCCAGGCGGGGCGGTCACGGTCACTGTTGCGGTCCACGTTCCGCTCCCGCTCTCGCCGGACCTTGGGCCTGGCCCGCTCACGGCCGGGCGCTTGAGCGCGAGCGCCACCCAGATCGTCGGGCGGTTTCGATGAGGCGCCGTGCACGAGGCTCGATGGCCGGTGATTCTGGCCAGATTGCCGTCCTGGCCGTTGGCTACGTGGTGCTTTGTCTGCTGGTGGGTGGTGTCGTCACCGGAGTGTCCGCCGTCTATCTCGAGCACAAGCGCCTCCTCTCGGTCGCGGACGGCGCGGCTCAGGCCGCTGCGGACAGCTTTGCCCTCGCAGATGTCGCAGCGGGCCAGGGTCCGCCGGCCGCCACCCTCGGAGACGAGCGCGTGAGAGCCGCGGTACACACCTACTTGGCGAGCGACGGCGCATCGGCCCGGCTCGACGGACTTCGCGTCGCCGCGTCGACTGGGTCTCCCGACGCCCGGAGCGCGAGGGTCACGCTCACCGCCGTCGCACGCCCGCCGCTTGTCGGGATCTTCCTGCCCGAGGGCGTGCCGATCGAGGCGACCTCCACGGGGCGCGCGAGGCTTGCGCGCTAGCCGATGGCGTAACCTTGGATGGTTATGGCTGAGATCGACTTTCCCGCAGAAATCCGCGCGCTCCGCGCCACGCACACCTCCATCGAGCAAGTAACCGACGTCGAAGCGCTTCGCGCCGAGATCGCCGAGCTCAGCGAGGCCGCGGGAGCTCCGGACCTTTGGGACGATCCCAGCAAGGCGCAGCAGGTGACCTCGCGTCTCTCGCACCGTCAGGCGGACCTCGAGCGCGTCGAGAAGCTCGGCACCCGGATCGACGATCTCGAGGTGCTCGTCGAACTCGCCGAAGAGGAGGGCGATCCCGACTCGCTCGCCGAGGCATCGAAGGAATTTGCGTTGATCCGCAAGTCCCTCGAGGAACTCGAAGTGGTGACGCTCCTCAACGGCGACTACGACGAGCGCGAGGCCGTGGTGACGATCCGCTCGGGCGCAGGCGGCGTCGACGCCGCCGATTTCGCCGAGATGCTCCTACGCATGTACCTCCGCTGGGCCGAGCGCCGGGGCTATTCGACCAAGGTCATGGACACGTCGTACGCGGAAGAGGCAGGAATCAAGTCCGCGACGTTCGAGGTGAACGCCCCGTTCGCCTACGGGACGCTCTCGGTGGAGGCTGGAACACACCGCCTCGTGCGCATCAGCCCGTTTGACAACCAGGGGCGCCGCCAGACGTCGTTTGCGGCCGTCGAAGTCATCCCGCTCATCGAGCAGACGGACTCCGTCGAGATCCCGGACAACGAGATCCGGGTCGACGTGTTCCGGTCTTCGGGACCGGGCGGCCAGTCTGTCAACACGACCGACTCGGCGGTCCGCCTGACGCACCTTCCGAGCGGCATCGTCGTGTCGATGCAGAACGAGAAGTCGCAGATCCAGAACCGCGCGGCCGCGATGCGAGTCCTCCAGTCGAGGCTCCTCCTCCTCAAGAAGGAGCAGGAGGACGCCGAGAAGAAGGCTCTCGCGGGCGATGTGAAGGCCTCGTGGGGCGACCAAATGCGCTCCTATGTGCTCAACCCGTACCAGATGGTGAAGGACCTGCGCACCGAGCACGAGGTGGGCAACCCGTCCGCGGTGCTCGACGGAGACATCGACGACTTCATCGACGCAGGGATTCGCTGGCGCGCGTCGCAGCGCCAGTCCGGCGAGGCCTAAGCCGGGCCTTGCGGGGCTTATAAGCGACACGCCGCACGTGGAACCCGGTTGAATCCGAGGCCCATGCCTATAGTCAAACAGCCGGCGCCTTCCGTCCCCGAGCCCCGCCCGTGCGCCGGGTGCCTGACGCCTCGCGTCGTGCCGGGCCGGAAGTGCCATGATTCGCTTCGACAACGTCACGATGGTCTATGACAAAAAGGCCCGTCCGGCGCTAGATTCCGTCTCCATTGAAGTGGAGCGCGGAGAATTCACGTTCCTCGTCGGCCCGTCGGGCTCCGGCAAGTCCACGTTCCTACGGCTCGTGCTCCGTGAAGACCGCGCGACCACCGGGACGGTCTTCGTCGCGGGCCAGAACGTCGCCAAGCTGTCCAGCTGGCGCGTTCCCCGTCTGCGCCGAGGCATCGGCGTGGTCTTTCAGGACTTCCGCCTCCTCCCGCAGAAGACGGTGTTCGCTAACGTGGCGTTTGCTATGCAGGTCATCGGGAAGAACCGCAGCGTGATCCGAGAGACCGTTCCCGAGGTCCTCAAGACCGTCGGGCTCGAGGGCATGGGTCGCCGCATGCCCCACGAGCTCTCGGGCGGCGAGCAGCAGCGCGTCGCGATCGCCCGCGCGGTCGTCAATCGCCCCGGAATCCTGCTCGCCGACGAGCCGACCGGAAACCTCGACCCGACCACGTCGCAGGGCATCATGCTGGTCCTTGACAAGATCAACCAGAACGGGACCACCGTAGTCATGGCCACCCACGACGACGACATCGTCAACTCGATGCGCAAGCGCGTGATCGAACTCGGCGCCGGCCGGATCGTCCGCGACGAGGCCAAGGCTCTCTACACGTCGATGATCCCCGCGGTGCGGCCGTCTCGGCGCGCGGAGCCCGGCGGGGGGCCGGGCCAAGATGCCGGTCGAGAATCAGAGCCGGAGCCAGGGAGGCTCAGGCAGCGGGTTGCGTCATCGCCAAGCATGGGCGAGGAGGAGATCTGATGCGCCTCGCCTTCATCCTCGGAGAGATCGCGAGTGGCCTGCGCCGCAACCTCGCGATGGTCGTCTCGGTCATCCTCGTGACGTTCGTGTCCCTCACGTTTGTGGGCGCCGCGGGCATGCTCCAGCTCCAGATCAGCCAGATGAAGGGCTACTGGTACGACCGGGTCCAGGTCGCGATCTTCCTGTGCGGCCCCGGCTCGACGGCGGCTGGCTGCGCGGGCGGCACCGTGACGCCGGATCAGCAGAAGTCGATCCAGGCGCTGCTCGATTCGCCGGCCGTCGCCCAGTACGTCAACGACTACCACTTCGAGTCCCAGGCCGAGGCGTATCAGCACTTCAAGGAGCAGTTCGCGAACTCGCCGATCGTGGACTCCGTGACGCCTGACCAGCTGCCGTCCTCCTTCCGGATCAACCTCAAGGATCCCGAGAAGTACCAGATCATCAGTGAGACCTTCTCGTCGCGGCCAGGGGTCGAGACCGTGATCGATCAGCGCCAGCTGCTTGAACGCCTGTTCTCGGTCATGAACGGTGCGTCGTTCGTGGCGATCGTCATCGCTGCAGTCATGATCGTGTGCGCCATTCTCCTGATAGGCACCACCATCAGGCTTTCGGCCTTCAGCCGCCGCCGCGAGACCGGGATCATGCGCCTCGTGGGCGCGTCGAAACTCGTGATCCAACTGCCGTTCGTGCTCGAGGGGGTGATCGCCGCCGTCGTCGGAGCCGTCCTCGCCTCGGCGACTCTTTGGGCCGTGGCGAAGTTCTTCCTGGGCGACGTCCTGGCGAAGCAGTATCCCGACACCGCGTTCATCTCGCCGGCGCAGGCGCTCATGCTCTCCCCGCTGCTCATCGGGCTGGGCGTCGTCCTCGCGGGCGTCTCGTCCATGCTGACGCTCCGCCGCTATCTGAAGGTCTGACATGGCTCCCGTGAAACGCTCGTCCTTTCGCCGCAGGACCACCGGGGCGCGCCTCCGTGGCCCGGCCGCGGCGGTTGCCTTGGCCCTTGCCCTGAGCGTCGCGGCGTCGGGTCCCGCGGGCGCGGACGATCTGGACAACCAGAAGTCGCAGCTCGATCAGCAGGCGCAACAGGTCCAGGGCTCGCTGGAGTTCCTCGACGGGCGGATTTCCCAGACCGCCGCGGATCTCGCGAACGCCAAGGCACAGATCCCCGGGGCACAGCAGGCTTTGCTCGACGCTCAGGGGCGCGTCGCCACCGCCACGAAGGAGGCGGAGGCGCTCGCCGTGCGCGTGGACGCCGCACAGCAGGACAAGGCGAAGATCACCCAGCAGATTGAGGACGACAAGGGCAAGGTCGAGGAGACCAAGAAGCTCATCGGGCAGATCGCGACCCAGGCCTACAAGTCCGGCGGCGTCCCGTCCAACCTCAGCCTCATCTTCGGTTCCGCGAACGGCGGAAGTCTCACGGACAACATTGACCTCGCCGATCAGGCCCTCAGGAGCCAGAACGCGGAGCTTGAGCGGCTGTCCCAGCAGAACGCTGCCAACGTCAACGCCCAGGCGCGGCTCGCGGCCATCGAGGCGCAGATTCGGGACCTCAAGGCCCAGGCGGACGCGGCCCTCAAGCGCGAGCAGGCCGCCCGAGACGACGCCGCGGCGAAGAAGGCCGCCGTGGACAAGCTCGTCGCGGACACCGACCGGCTCAATCAGCAGCTCGAGGCCCAGCGGCCCGCGATCGAGAAGCAGATCGCCGACGTCAAGGCTCAGCAGGACGCCATCGCGGCTCAGATCGCGGACCGCGACCGGCGCCTTCGTGAGCAGTGGCTCGCCGAGCAGGCCGCTCGGAACCAGTCGACGCAGGTCGGTTCGCCGTCCGCGTTCGGCCTCCGGCACCCGTTCTCGTACGACATCCCGATCACGTCCGGCTTCGGCTGGCGGGCGACGCCGCCCGGGACCATCGACTTCTTCGGGACCGGTGGCTACATGCACACGGGCGTCGACTTCGGCGCGCCGTGTGGCACGCCCGTCTACGCCGCCGCCGCGGGCACGGTCACAGTCGGCGGGTGGACCACGGGTGGTGGCGGGTGGACCGTCATGATCTCGCACGGCGTGATTCAGGGGAACTCGCTGACCACGGTGTACTACCACAACTCGAGCGTGGTCGTCTCCGCCGGGCAGAGCGTGGCTCAGGGGCAGCTCATCGCGTATTCGGGCAGCACGGGTAACTCGACCGGGTGCCACGCGCACTTCGAGACGTGGCTCAACGGCAAGGCCGTTGACCCCATGACTCTTCTCTAGAGCCGTTAGGGTAGAATTTTGGGGTTCGCCGGGGACTTTGCTGCCTCGCCCATCCCGATTCATCCCGAGTGAGGAGTGCACGAGCCGTGCCTAAGGAAAGCGGCCGGAAGGCGGTAGCCACCAACCGCAAGGCCCGGCACGACTACCACATCCTCGACACGTGGGAGGCTGGGATTGCTCTCATGGGCACCGAGGTGAAGTCCCTCCGCGAGGGGCACATCTCCTTGGCCGACGGCTTCTGCACGTTCACCAACGGCGAGCTGTGGCTCGAGGCGGTCAATATCCCCGAATACACCCAGGGCAGCTGGACGAACCATTCGGCCCGTCGCCGCCGTAAGCTCCTGCTTCATCGCGAGGAGCTCACGCGGATCGAGAACAAGGTGAACGAGCAGGGCCTCACCGTGGTCCCCTTGCAGGTCTACTTCAACGAGGGCCGCGCCAAGGTCGAGATCGCGCTTGCACGAGGCAAGAGGGACTACGACAAGCGCCAGGCGCTGCGCGAGAAGCAGGACAACCGCGAGGCCCTTCGCGAGATGAGGGCGCGCAACCGACGCTGACCCGAGGGCGCGAGCCTTGCGCCGGCGCCAGGGCCGGAATGCATGTGGGAGAGGATCGTGCCACAGGGAAACCTGAAGTTGAGATTCGCCTTGGCGGCGGGTGTTCTGCTCGTCGCCGCCGTGGTGCTCATCTTTGCGCCCGGACTGGTGAGCGGGAGTTCCGTGTCGGATGGCGCCGCGACGTCACCAGCCGCGCCACCCGCGCAGACGACGGCGGCCCCCGGCTCCGGTGCCGACCCCGCGGCGGTGAGCCCGACCGCCGAGGGTGCGTCGGCGCCGTCGTCCGCTGCTCCGTTGAGCGATCCTCAGGGCCGCGCGCAGCAGATCCTCGGTGCCATGAGCCTCGAGCAGCGCGTCGGCCAGATCATGATGGTCAGCTCGCCGGTCGCCGGCCCGGACCAGGCCGCCACCGACGCGATGACGCGGCTTCACATCGGCAACGTCTTCCTCAAGGGGCGGACGACGGCGGGTGCGGGCGCCGTGGGCAGCGCCGTCAAGGCGGTGCGGGCGCACGCGACGCAGGACGCGATGGCCGGAGTGGGGCAGTACATCTCGACCGACCAGGAGGGGGGCCAGATCCAGATCCTCACTGGTCCGGGCTTCTCGGCGATCCCTCCGGCGCTCGCGCAGGGTGCCATGGACCCCGCCGCGCTGCGCGGCGCGGCCGCCCAGTGGGGGCGCGAGCTCGCGTCGGTCGGGGTCAACCTGGATCTCGCCCCGGTCCTCGACACCGTGCCATCTGCGAGCTTTGCGCCCCAGAACACGCCGATCGGGAAGTATGAGCGCGAGTTCGGGTTCGCGCCGTCGTCCGTGTCGGATCACGGGCTCGCCGTGATGCGCGGCTTGGCGGACGCGGGCGTGGCGACCACGCCCAAGCACTTCCCGGGCCTCGGCCGGGTCACGGCCAACACCGATTTCGGGACCGACGTCACGGATTCCACGACGAACCGCGGCGACCCGTATCTCGCGCCCTTCGCCGACGCGGTGCGTGCGGGCGCGTCGTGGACGATGATCTCGAACGCGCTGTACCCCGCGATCGATCCGAATCACTACGCCGTGTTCTCGTCCACCGTCATTCAGGGCATGCTGCGCGGTGACCTCGGGTTCCGCGGCATCGTCATCTCCGACGACGTGTGCGACGCCGCGCAGCTCTCGGGTTTCGCCCTCGAACACCGCGGGGCCGACTTCCTCGCTGCGGGCGGCACCATGGTGCTCTGCACAAACCAGACCCTTGTGCCCCGTGTCTGGCAGGGGATTGTCGACAGGGCCAAGGGCGATCCCGGCTTCGCGCGGACGGTAGACGCCGCCGCCCTCGCGGTGCTCGAAGCCAAGGGCAAATCGGGGCTGCTGCCGCATTGAGACCGGTGTCGCGAGGCGTCTCCGTGGCGCCGCGACGGGAATGCCGGGGCCCACGAACGCGCTATACTAGTTGTTCCGGCAAGCCGCGAGGCATGCCGGTCGGTTTGACAACCGAATAGGGGATGATCGGTTTCGACGATGTTGGTCGCGACAGGTGAAGCGGGCCGAGGATGCAGAGTCATCTCGTCAACGCTCTCTGCAAACCAATAAGTGCCAACTCTAAGCGCACTGACTTCGCTCTCGCTGCCTAAGTAGCGGACAAGTCCGTCAGCCCGGGAATGCTGTCGTCCCGGAATCTGGCGTCATTTAGATAGCCACTGCTGGCAGTCCTCGTCATTGGGGCTGCTGGGACTTTAGATGACTGGGCCTGGGTCAGCCACTTGTGTGCATGATGGCTGGGGCCGAGAAATCCCGACGCATACTGCGCCCGGAGAAGCCCTGACAAAGCCGCATCGGACGGGGGTTCAATTCCCCCCATCTCCACCATTGTGGTGTCTCGGGACATCCTTTACGGATGAGTCGCGGCATCGGTAACACCCCCGGTCTTCGGACCGGGGGTGTTCTTTTTTGGGCTGGTAGCCGTTGGCCGGGTCGATGGTGATGGCGAGACGGCTTGTGGCCGAGAAGAGGCCCTCGGTCCGTCTTATCTGCCAGAACGCGTCTGGCCTCGAAGTTGGGCGGTGATTGAACGCGTTGTGGCCCAGCAGATACCTCGGGAGCTCAGTGGCCGGAGGTGATGGCTCCCAACAGGGCGGCGCCTTCGGGGCTGCCAAGGCCCGTGCAGGGATCCCAGCCGGGCCCGGCGTGGTAGGCGCCGTTGTTGCCGGTGGTGATGTCCCGGAATCCGCCCTTCAGGGAGTAGAGCAGGGGCTGGGCGAGCCCGAACCTCCGATGGGTCGCCTGCGCGAGTCGCGCGATGAGGGCCGCCCAGAGCGGTGCGACCGCACTCGTTCCGCCGATGACCATGTCGGCGCCGTCGACCCGCACCCTGTACCCGGTCTGCGGATCCGCGACCGCGCTGACGTCCGGGACGCCGCGCCCGCTCGGGGCATGCGGGGGCTTCGGCCTGGGGTGTGCGGCATGTGGCGGCAGCGCGCTCTGCCACGCCGGCACTGGGAAGATGTCGCTGTACCCGCCTCCCGTGGCGGAGTTGGGCCCATCGTTCCAAACGGTCTCCGAGGCGATCGACCCCGTGGCCGGATCGGCCTCGAGACGCGTCCCTCCGCACGCGAGGGCGTGCGGGCTCGAGGCCGGGAAGTCCGCGTGGTTCTTGCCGTCGGCGGCGCCGTCGGTGCTGCCTCGATCGCCCGCGGCCGCGGTTACTGTGACCCCGAGGGCTGCGGCATCGGCGAGGGCCTGGTCGAGCGCGGTCCGGGCCTGGGCGGTCCAGGCGTCCTCGCTCTGACCCCAGCTGATGCTGA
The DNA here is from genome assembly GCF_047759905.1 of Sinomonas sp. G460-2. Classification (NCBI taxonomy): domain Bacteria; kingdom Bacillati; phylum Actinomycetota; class Actinomycetes; order Micrococcales; family Micrococcaceae; genus Sinomonas; species Sinomonas sp. G460-2. The sequence continues at coordinate 43,067 of NZ_JBKZWT010000008.1, forward strand.
TGGCAGAGGGCGTGGGCGAGGCATGCGATGCGCCCACGAGCGCGTCGAGGAAACCGGCGTCGGTGTTGGGCGCGAAGTAGACCGCGATGGACGCCTTGGGAGCCAACGCCCCGACGACCTCGATGTCGAGGAGCACTTCGCCGTCGGCACCTTGGGGATCTTGCCCCGGCTGGTTGGAGGCGCCGTCGATGCCGACGGCCGTGACCGTCGGCGTGCTCAGGCCGAGCCCGGCGAAATAGGTGTCTAGGTCCGCCTGGGCGAATCCGCCTCCGAGTTCGAGGATAGCCACGGTTTGCCCGGTCCCGTCGGTGCCGGCCGGGAAGCTGTAGATCTTCCCGAGGTCCGGCGGGCTGTAGCTCGTGGTGGCGGCCGCGAGCGGGATCGCGCGGAACTGCGCGCGGGCTTGCGGGCGGTCGTCGAGACCGAGGACTGCCGTGACGATTCCCGCCAAGTCGGCCGGGATGCGCAGGTCTCCCGTGCGGTGCCTGTGCCGGACGGGAGCACCGTCGGGCCCCGTACTCGTTGCCTCCTCAAGGCTCGCGCCGAAGATGCCGCCGAGTTGGCCGACGGTTCCGGCAAGGCGGAGACGACGCGACGCTGGGTCAGCCTCGACCACCTGCGCCCCCAGGCGCTTGAAGGTCTCGGTGGCGAGGAGCACATCAGCTTCCGAGGCGCCGTAGTTCGCGGCGAGGTCCTCTCGGGTGATCGGCTCGGAGCCGGGCTGTGCGGGAAGCGCGGCGCGCCGGCGGAGGACGACCGTCACCTCGATCTGCTGGGAAGGGTCGGCGGGGCCGTGGGAGATGAGGCCGGGGGCCGGTGGCCGGTTGGATCCCTCGAGCGGCACCCCGGGCGCCGTCTGGGACTCTGGCTCGCGCTGATCGGACATGGGAATCTCCTCCTCGTAGCCGGGTTTCGTTGTCCTTGCGGACCGCTGGATCATCTCACCCTGCCCCGACATTCAGGCTGTTGGCCAGCTCCGGGGCGAAAGCCTCCCTGGCGGACGGGACTTTCGGCCCGGGCGCCTCTGCCGCTCAGCCGGTACTGTGCTATCGGATTACGTGAACTTATGGGGGTGATGCCGCGGTGCGCACTGGGCGGCTGCGGTGGCAGATTTCGGGCGCGGTTGCGCTCCTGGTGATGGCGATCTTCGGATGGCTCGCGGTCCTCGCGGGTCCCGCGGCCGCACACCAGGATGCCCCGGCGGGGCACAGCGGCGTGATCAGGTTCGCCGCGGTGGGAGATTCCATCACGCAGGGGGACAGCCCTGACTTCTCGACAGGGTGGACCGGGGGCCTCTCATGGGTCACCTATGCGAAGTCCCCGACGCTCGTGTTCGCGGGCGGCTGGGCTCTGGGCGGTGCGAAGACTGCGAACATGGCGGCGAACGTCAAGCCTGTCACCGCGGACGTTCTCGTGATCCTCGCGGGCACCAACGATCTCGCGGTCGGGGTCCCCTTCGAGCAAACCGTCGCGAACCTCGAGCGGATCGCCGAAACCGTGGGCGCGCCGCGAGTGATCGTGTCCGCGGTGCCGCCGCGCAACGGCGCCCCGGACGCCACGGTCGCGTTCAATGCTGCGCTCCGCGCCGCCGTCCTCGCCCACGGGTGGACGTGGACGGACGCGACCGCGGGCCTGCGTGAGGGCACGCGCTACGTGCCGGGGCTGACCCGGGACGGGATTCATCCGAACGGGGCGGGCGCCGAGGTCCTGGGCAAGGCGCTCGCGGCCGCGATGCGGCAGACCGTGGGCTAACCGCCAGAGCGGAGGCCGATGCGGCGCGGGCTGCTCGACGTCACGGCCCCGAGCGGGCAGGATGGGCGTGTGACGCTCCCCGAGGCCGAATCCGCTGACATGACTCCGCTGCAGCGACGGGTGCTGTTCGTGGCCGTGCTGTCGAGCTGTCTCGTGATCCTCGACTCGAGCGCAGTGAACCTCGCGCTGCCGGCGATGGGGCGCGAGCTCGGCGGCGGTCTCGTGTTCCAGCAGTGGGTCGTGGACGGCTATCTCCTGACACTCGGCGCACTCATTCTCGCGGCGGGATCGGTCGCGGACCGCTACGGCAGGGCACGGGTCCTCGAGATCGGCGTCGTCGCGTTCACCGTCATGTCCGTGGTGTGCGGCCTCGCCTGGAACGAGTGGGTCCTCGTCGTCGCACGCGTGCTCCAGGGGACCGCCGCTGCGGTGGTCACTCCGAGCGCGCTCGCGCTCATCATGGCCTCGGCCGGCGGCACAATCCGCGCGCGGATGATCGGACTCTGGACGGCGTGGACGTCCGCGGCCGCCGTCGCCGCGCCGTTCGTAGGCGGGGCCGCCGTCGACCTCGCGACGTGGCGCCTCGTCTTCCTCGTCAACGTCATCCCGGCCGCGCTCATGTGGCGCCCGCTCGGGGCGCTCCGTCGAGGGGCTCCGCCCCCGACTCTCGAGGGGCGGCTCGACGTGCTCGGTGCGGTGCTCGGCGTCGTGAGCCTAGGCGGGCTCGTGCTGGGGCTCATCGAGCAGGGCGCGCGCGGTTGGAACGACCCGCTCGTCGTCGTATGTCTCGTTGTCGGGGTCGCGGCGGGCGCGGGGTTCGTTGTGCGCCAGCGGACGACGGCGTTTCCCATGCTCCCGCTCGCGCTCTTCCGGGAGCGCAATTTTGCTGCGGGCAACGTCTCGACCCTGTGGGCGTACGGTGCGCTCGGAATGGGCTTCTTCGTCTTGGGCCTGTACCTCCAGCAGCGCATGGGGCTGCACGCGTTCGAGGCGGGCCTCGGGCTCCTGCCCGCAACGCTTTCCCTGCTTTTCCTCTCGCCCACGGCCGCGCGTGTCGGCGCCCGCATCGGCCCGCGCGCGCCGATGGCCCTCGGCCCGGCGATTGGCGCGCTTGCCTATGCCTGGATGGCGCTCGAGACGCCCCCGCTCGACTACTGGCGGGACATCCTCGGCCCCGTGATCCTGTTCGGTCTCGGCCTCTCGATCATGGTGGCCCCGCTCACGGCCGCCGTCCTCGGCGCGGTCCCGGTCGAGTCCTCCGGCATCGGCTCGGCGGTCAACAACGC
>NZ_JBKZWT010000080.1:0-14129 GCF_047759905.1 Sinomonas sp. G460-2
CGCAGCGACGAGCGCGGCGTCGCCGGTCTCCCGCGCGACGTCGGGGCCGGCCCAGACCGGCGAAAGCAGGCCTCGATCCGCAGGATCAAAGCCAGCCGGGTCGCTGGACGAGGCGCGGGCGGCGGGATCCGTCATGGGGACTCAGCCCTCGGCGTGGAAGTCGAGGAACACGGTCTCGTCCTCGCCCTGGAGCCGGACGTCCCAGTGCAGCGAGCCGTCGGCGAGGCGTTCCGCGATGACCGTCTTCCGGCGCGCGGGCTCGAGCGAGCTGAGGAGGGCGTCGTTCTCGAGCGCCTCGGTGTCCTCGGGGAGGTAGACGCGGGTGAACAGGCGGTTCATGAGGCCGCGCGCGAAGACCGCGACCGCGAAGAACGGCGCCTTGCCCGGCTCGGTGGCTCCCGGGTTGACGGTCGAGAAGACGTACTTGCCGGAGTTCCCCACGGGCGTGCGGCCCCAGCCGGTGAACGTGTAGCCGTCGCGGATGAGCGAGCCGGTCTCGTGCGGGACGTTGCCGTTCGCATCCGCCTGCCAGATCTCGAGGATCGCGTCCGGGATCGGGTTGCCCTTGCCGTCGTAGACCGTGCCGTGGAGCGTGACGCTGTTCGGGCTGCCCGGCGGGACGAGCTCGCCGCCCTTCTCGAACGGCAGCGCGTAGCCGAAGAAGGGGCCGACGGTCTGGCCGGGGGTGGGGATAAGTTCAGTGCTCTTCGGTGTCTCAGTGCTCACTATCGCCCTGCTCTCCATACGCTTCGTTCTCGGTCCACGTCCGCTTCGAGCCGGTGAGCACGATGTCCCACTCGTAGCCCAGCGCCCACTCGGGCGACGTGAACTCGTGGTTGTAGCGGGCCACGAGACGATCCCGCGCGTCCTGATCGACGATCGACTGGTAGATCGGGTCGAGCGGGAACAGCTGGTCGCCCGGGAAGTACATCTGCGTGACGATGCGCTGCGTGAACTCCGTGCCGAAGAGGCTGAAGTGGATGTGCGCGGGGCGCCACGCGTTGAGGTGGTTCTTCCACGGGTAGGCGCCGGGCTTGATGGTCAGGAACTCATAAGAGCCGTCGGGACCCGTGATGCAGCGGCCCACACCCGTGAAGTTGGGGTCGATCGGGGCCGGGTGCTGGTCGCGCTTGTGGATGTACCGGCCTGCGGCGTTCGCCTGCCAGATCTCGACGAGCTGGCCCGCCACGGGACGACCGGCGCCGTCGACGACCTTGCCGCGCAGGATCATCCGCTCGCCCTGCGGCTCGCCGTTGTGCTGAATCGTGAGGTTCGATTCGAGCGCGTGCACGTCCTGGTGGCCGAACGCCGGGCTGTAGAGCTCGATCGTCTCGGGGTCAGCGTGGTGCAGGGTCTTCGTGGGGTGCCGCAGGATCGAGCTGCGGTACGGCGGGTAGTCGACACGCGGCTGCGTCTCCGCGGGCCGACCCGCGGCGCGGGCCGCCTTGTAGCCCTCTTCGATGTCGCGGATCTCCTGGCTGACAATCGCCTGATTGTCAGCCGCGGCGTCCGACGACTTGACGGGCTCGCCCATGGTTCCTCCTCTAGCTTCCTTGCCGAGTGCCCCGCGAGCGGCACTGTCTCCTTTTCGAGGGTACAGGCCTGTTCGCATTCTGCACAAGTGTTCGCCATGCGAACACTTGCGACAAATGGGCGGTCCCTGCCAGCGTAGGTTCCGAGGTGCGGCGCGGATAGGTTTCTTCCGTTGAACGGAAGTCTTGCGTGCCTCGCCCTGAGGGGGTCTGAGAGGGCCTTCCTCGCCACCCGCGAAGGGGCGTAGGCATGGAGGGTAGACCTTTTCAACGATGGAGGTATCCCTCATGCGTTACCGCACACTCGGAAGTTCGGACCTCGAGGTCTCGGAGATCTCCCTCGGCTCGTGGCTCACCTACTCGGGCGGTGTCGAGGCCGATCAGACGCGGGCCTGCACGGAGGCGGCCTTCGACGCGGGCATCAACTTCTTCGACACGGCGAACGTCTATGGGCGCGGCGCCGCCGAGACCGCGTGGGGCGAGATCCTCTCGAAGCACCCGCGCGATTCGTACATCCTGGCCACGAAGGTCTTCGGCCAGATGTCGGACACCGACTCGGGGCTCTCGGGCGAACAGATCGCGAAGCAGATCGACGCCTCGCTCACGCGTCTCCAGACGGACTACGTCGATCTGTACCAGGCGCACCGCTTCGACGCGACCGTGCCGATCGAGGAGACGGTGGAGGCGTTCCAGAAGGTCGTCGAGCAGGGCAAGGCCCGCTACCTCGGCTTCAGCGAGTGGACGCCCGAGCAGATCCAGGCGGCGATCGACATCGCGGGCCCGGACCTCTTCGTCTCGTCGCAGCCGCAGTACTCCATGCTGTGGCAGGCGCCCGAGGCGGAGGTGTTCCCGCTGTGCGAGGCGAACGGCATCTCCCACATCGTGTGGTCGCCGCTCGCGCAGGGCGTCCTGAGCGGCAAGTACAAGCCCGGCCAGCCCATCCCGGCCGACAGCCGCTTCGCAAGCGAGACGATGAACGTCTCGAAGGACCGGCTCATCACCGAACCGATCCTCGAGGCCGTCCAGCGGCTCGTGCCGATCGCCGAGGGTGCCGGCATCAGCCTGCCGACCCTCGCGCTCGCGTGGGTGCTGCGCCGGAGCGAGCTCGCGTCGGCGATCACGGGCGCCTCGCGGCCCGAGCAGGTCCACGCCAACGTAGCCGCCTCGGGCGTCACGCTCACCGACGACGTCCTCAAGGCCATCGACGAGGCGCTCGGCGACGTCGCGGTCAAGGGCCCCGAGTTGGCCCCCAACGCCCAGACGGGCGTGAAGCACCGCTAACCCGGCACAGCCCACCCAACCCACAACACAACCGAGGACGACGGCGGCGCGCGGGCGCCGTCGTCGTCCTTTCGTTGTGTGCGCGAAAGGCCGCGCAGTGGCGCGGACCACACAAGGGGCTTGAAGCGTGACCGCGGTGCGCCCTACCATGGTTGAGCGATATTAGAACTCGACGTTCTATTATCGAACACGCTCTCTGATGGCCCCAGCCGTCCACAACGAAGTGAGGAAAGCCCGTGCATTTCCACCACCACGGATACGTCTCCGGTGACCCGCGAGTTCAGCCGGCCGCCGGCGTCGGCATCGACCGGCCGGACGAGCTTCCCGACGAGGTCGACGTGCTCATTGTCGGGACGGGGCCCGCGGGCATGATCACGGCCGCGCAGCTGTCCCAGTTCCCCGACGTCACGACCCGCATCGTGGAGCGCCGCCCCGGGCGGCTCGAGATCGGCCAGGCCGACGGCATCCAGGCGCGCAGCGTCGAGACCTTCCAGGCGTTCGGCTTCGCCGAACGGATCATCGCCGAGGCGTACTGGATCACCGAGATGGCCTTCTGGAAGCCGGACCCCCAGGACCCCTCGCGCATTGTCCGCGCGGCCCGCGCGGTCGACGACGAACTGGGCATCAGCGAATTCCCGCACCTGATCGTCAACCAGGCCCGCGTCTTGGACTACTTCGCCGAGGTCATGGCGAACTCCCCCACGCGCATGAAGCCGGATTTCGGCTACGAATTCCGCGGGCTCGAGGTTGCCGATTACGGCGACTACCCCGTGACCGTGACGCTTGTGCACACTGCCGGGGCCCTCGAGGGCCAGGAGCGCACCGTCCGAGCGAAGTACGTGGTCGGGGCCGACGGAGCGCGGAGCAAGGTCCGGCAGTCGATCGGCTGCATGCTCGCCGGGGACCAGGCCAACCACGCGTGGGGCGTCATGGACGTGCTCGCGGAGACCGACTTCCCGGACATCCGCGAGAAGTGCGCGATCCAGGCCGAGAGCGGCAGCATCCTGCTCATCCCCCGCGAGGGCGGGCATCTGTTCCGCATGTACGTGGACCTCGGCGAGGTCGCGTCGGACAGCCGCGGCACCGCGCGCAGCACGACGATCGAGCAGATCATCGCGAAGGCGAACGAGATCATGCACCCCTACACGGTCGAGGTCCGCAACATCGCGTGGCACAGCGTCTACGAGGTGGGCCACCGCCTGACCGACCGGTTCGACGACGTGCTCCCCGAGCAGCTGGGCACGCGCACCCCGCGCGTCTTCATCACGGGGGACGCATGCCACACGCACTCCGCGAAGGCCGGGCAGGGCATGAACGTCTCGATGCAGGACGGTTTCAACCTGGGCTGGAAGATCGGACACGTGCTCGAGGGGCGCGCGCCGGAGACGCTCCTCTCGACGTACTCCGCCGAGCGCCAGGTGGTCGCGAAGAACCTCATCGACTTCGACAAGGAATGGTCCTCGCTCATGGCGAAGAAGCCCGAGGAGTTCGAGGACCCCTCGGAGCTCGAGGACTTCTATGTGCGCACGGCCGAGTTCCCCGCCGGGTTCATGACGCAGTACGCACCGTCGATGCTCATCGCGGAGCCCGTGCACCAGGACCTCGCGACCGGCTTCCCGATCGGGAAGCGCTTCAAGTCGGCTCGCGTCACTCGGGTGTGCGACACGAACCCGCTCGAGCTCGGGCATCAGGCGACCGCGGACGGCCGCTGGCGCATCTACGTGTTCACCGACGCACCCGAGGCGGGCGCGCCGTCGCGCGTCGGGGACTTCGCCGAGTGGATCGCGAACGCTCCCGACTCGCCGCTCGCCGCGACGCCCGAGGGCCTCGACCGCGACGCGTGGTTCGACGTCAGGGTGATCTACCAGCAGGACTACAGGAACATCGACCTCGGCGCGGTTCCGTCGGCGTTCAAGCCTCAGGTCGGGCCGTTCAGGCTCACGTACCTCGAGAAGGTGTACGGGGCGGTTCCGTCGGAGGACATCTTCGACACCCGGGGGCTCTCGAGGGACGGGGTGGTCGTGGTGGTCCGTCCGGATCAGTACGTGGCGAACGTCCTGCCGCTCACCGCGACGGCGGAGCTCGGCGCGTTCTTCGCTCGGATCCTGGGGGCGCGGAAGCCGGAGACGGTCTGACCGACGGGAACGGGAATCCAAGAGCCCGCCGCCCGCCCTTGGACACGGGCCGCACGCGTCCTACCCTGAAGCCGTCCACAAGGTAATTCGTCTCTGCTGGGAAGCTGGAGGCTCGGTGGGGCGGCTAAGGAGTGCGCCATGCCAACCAACACCGTCACGGGCCTCAGTGTGAAGTCGCTCGACGAGCCCGAAGAGAAGCGCCAGCCGGCCAAGTCTGCCATCGACATCTCCACCGTGAGCGACTACACGATCGGTCGCTTCTCCTTTGAGAAGGGCTGGAGCTGGTCGGAGAGCATCAAGCCCGTCGTCAAGACCGATAGTTGCCAGAACAGCCACGTGGGGTATTGCCTTGCGGGCACCCTCGAGGTGCAGCTGACCAGTGGGGAGACGGCCACGATCAAGGCCGGCGACACCTTCGCCATTCCCCCGGGCCATGATGCCCGGGTGCTGGGTGACGACAACTTCGTGTCCATCGAATTCCTGAGCGCCGCCACCTACGCCAAGCCCGCGTGACACCCCCGGGATCGAAGTAGCCCCGAGGCACGCGCGGCGGGGTGTTGGCCGGTTCCCGACCGGGTTTGGTCCCTCGATCAGGCCCAAATCGGCGTGTCGGGGCGCGACACGCCGGCTGAGTCTCGGAGAGCTGGTCGGAATCGGCGACAACCGAGGCGACAGCGCAAGTGAGCGGACGACGGCGGGTGGGCACCCGCCGTCGTCCGCTCTTCGTTGTCTGGGCGCGCTCACCCCAGCCGGGCTTCTTCCGGGTGGGGCCTACCGGCCGCCCTCGATCTTCCGGCTGCGCTGCTGGACGGCCTTCGGCCCGTACGGGTAGACCTCGACCTGGGGCGCACTGATCTCCGTGAGCCGCTGCAGCTCCTCGGGTGCGAGCCGCAGCTCGGCCGCCTTGAGGTTGTCGGCGAGCTGCTCGCGCGTCCGCGCGCCGAGGATCACGGACGTCACGGCGGGCTGGTCCGCGACCCAGCGCAGGGCCACCTGCGCCGAAGACACGCCGTTGGCGTCGGCGACCTCTCGCACGGCGTCGATGATGTCCCACGTGCGCGACGCCGCGTTCCGGGCGTCCCAGGCTTCCATGCCGCGCTGCGGGTTCTCGCCCAGACGCGTCGCACCGCTCGGGAGCGTATCCCGCTGGTACTTGCCGCTCAGCCAGCCCCCGCCGAGGGGCGACCAGGGCAGAAGCCCCATTCCTGCGTCGAGCGCCGCGGGCACGATCTCGAGCTCGATTCCTCGCACCAGGAGGCTGTACTGGGGCTGGAGCGTCGCGGGCGCGGCCCAGCCGTGGGCCTTGGCCTCGTAGGCGGCCTTCGTGAGCTGCCAGCCGAGGAAGTTGGAGAAGCCGTAGTAGCCGATCTTTCCCGCCGACACGGCGTTGTCGAGGAACCGCAGCGTCTCCTCGATGGGCGTCAGCGGGTCCCACGCGTGCATCTGGTACAGATCGATGTGATCCGTGCCGAGGCGCCGCAGCGACGCGTCGAGCGCGGTGCGGAGGTGCCGCCGGGACGTGCCGAGATCGTTGGGTCCCGGACCCATGGGGAAGCGGGCCTTCGTGGCCACGACCATCTGCTCACGCTGGGCGGGATTCGCAGCGAGCCACTTGCCCACGATCTCCTCCGAGGTACCGGAGCTGTAGACATCGGCCGTGTCGATGAAGTTGCCTCCCGCGGCCGCGTAGTCGTCGAGTATCGCGTGCGACGTCGCCTCGTCGGCTTCCGCTCCGAACGTCATCGTTCCGAGGGCGAGGGCGGAGACGACCGCGCCGTTCGTTCCGAGATTGCGGTATTCCAACGGAACCTCCGTGGGGTGGCTGAGGGTTTTCCGCGTCCCAGCCTATGAGGGCTGCCATGCGGCGGGAAAGGGGTTGCCGCCGGTTGCCAGCCCAGACGCTCCCGGGGGCCGAGACCGCGCCTTCCCCCCAAATGCGTCCCTGCGAAGGCGCGGCCCACAGCTCAGAGCGTAGGGCCTAGTTTCATCTCCTCCGTGGCGGAGGCACGGATCTCAGTGGTGCTGGACAGGAGCTCCGGGACGGCTCGCGTCCCGCTGAGGGCCGGAGCCAATATGCTTGCCGTATACCGATTTGTATACCCACAGGGCGCCGCTCAGGTAGAATAGAATCATGACGGCCACCACCATCAAGGTTTCCCGCGAGCTGCGGGACCGCATCAACCATGACGCCGAGGACCGAGGGCTCACCGCCGCGGCACTCTTGGCCGAACTTGTCGATGAGTACGAGCGCGCACAGCGATTCGCGGCCGTGCGGCGGGCCTACTCAAGTCTTTCCGTCGACGGCGACGAGGCAACCGAGTCTGCCCTCTGGGAGGCAACGCTTGCGGACGGCCTCGCGGATGCCTGACGTTGGCCGAGGAGAGGTCGTCTGGGTCGATCTTGACCCCACCAAGGGCAGCGAACAGTCGGGCCGTCGGCCCGCGCTCGTCGTCTCCAGCGATGACTACAACGCGAGCATTCCGCGCGTCATCATCATCCTTCCCGTCACCACCCGGGACAGAGACCTCCCCCACCACATCCTGCTCGAAGGACCGGCCCTGACCCTGAAGCAGGCCAGCTTCGCCATGACCGAACAGCCCCGGACCATCGACCGCGAGCGGATCACCGGTACGGCCGGCGCGGCCGACGAGTTGACCATGCGCCGGGTCGACGTCTGGCTGCGGGACTTCCTCGACCTTCGGACCGGCCGCTAGGCCAACACGGCGGGCTAGTCCCCGCTCCCCTGGCGCGCCCAATCCTCGACGCGCTCGGTCGCGGCCCAGCTCGCGAGGAGTTGCAGGGACTCCGCGGACTTCGATCCGGGCTCGGCCGGATACACCGTGAGCGTGAGCCCCGGATCCTCCGCGAGCTGAAGCGCCTCGAACATGAGCTCGATGTCGCCCACCACGGGGTGGCGGAAGAACTTGTTGCCCGAATAGTGGCGCCGCACGTTGTGGGCGGCCCACCTCACGCGGAACTCCTCGCTGCGCATGGACAGCTCGCCGATGAGGTCGGCGAGGCCCTTATCGTAAGGGTTGCGGCCCGATTCGGTCCGGAGGATCGCGACGTTGTTGTTCGCCGCGAGGTCCCAGTCGGGGTAGAAGTCGAGCGCCAGCGGGTTCAGGAAGATGAAGCGCGAATGGTTCGCGGGCCTCACGGGGTCCGTGTACATCGGCGAGTAGAGCGCGACGCCGAGCGGGTTGGACGCGAGGATGTCCATGCGCCCGTTCCGCACGAACGCGGGCGCGCCGGTGATCGCGTCGAGCATGAACTGGACGCTCGGTCGGATGCGCTGCTTCTGCGCCTTGCCCTGCCGCGGGCGGGACGAGGCGTTCGCCGCGCGGGCGAGGTCGAAGAGGTGGTCTCGCTCGGCGTCGTCGAGCTGGAGTCCACGGGCCAGCGCGTCGAGCACGCTCTCGGACACCCCGGAGAGGTTCCCGCGCTCGAGCCGCGTGTAATAGTCCACGCTCACCCCGGCGAGCATCGCGGCCTCCTCGCGCCGCAGGCCAGCGACCCGTCGATTGCCGCCGAACACGGTCAGCCCGGCCTGCTCCGGCGTGATCCTCGCGCGACGCGACGAGAGGAACTCGCGCACCTCCACCCGATTGTCCATACAACCAACGCTACGCGGGACGGGACGATGAGAGGGAGGTACTGGCAGAACTAGGATCACGAGGGCTCTCCCGCACTCCGCGGAACCCCTGTTCGATAGGAATGGACTCGTCGAATCTGGAAAGGATTCCCATGGACTACAGAACCGTCGGATCGACCGGCGTGCAGGTTTCCCCGCTGTGCTTCGGCACCATGTCCTTCGGCGCCGAAGCAGACGAGGAGACCTCGGCCGCGATGTACCGCCGGGTCCGCGAACTCGGCATCAACTTCTTCGACACCGCCAACGTGTACAGCGGCGGCCGCTCCGAAGAGATCCTCGGCAAGCTCGCGGCCGGCGAGCGCGACGACCTCGTCATCACGTCGAAGGTCGGCTTCCCCATGGGCGCGGACCCGAACGCCCAGGGCCTCTCGAGGCGCCACATCATGCAGTCGGTCGAGGCGAGCCTCGCGCGCCTCGGCACGGACCGCATCGACTTCTACTTCGTCCACACCTTCGACGAGCGCACCCCGATCGAGCAGACCCTCCGCGCGCTCGACGACCTCCAGCAGCAGGGCAAGATCCTCTACCCCGCCGTGAGCAATTGGGCCGCATGGCAGATCGCGACCGCGCTCGGGGTCTCGGCCCGCGAAGGCCTGGCCCGGTTCGAACTCATCCAGCCGATGTACAACCTCGTCAAGCGGCAGGCGGAGGTCGAGCTCCTCCCGCTGGCCCAGGGCGAGAACCTGGGCGTGATCACGTACAGCCCGCTGGGCGGCGGGCTGCTCACGGGCAAATACCGGGCGGGACAGCAGCCCGCCGGCGGTCGGCTCGTCGAGAACGCGCGCTACACGGACCGCTACGGCGCGGAGAGCGACCGCGTCACCGCCGAGCGCTTCGTGGGCTTCGCGGACGACGCCGGGGTCTCGCCTGTTGCGCTCGCCGTCGCCTGGGCGATGGGTCACCCGGGCGTCACAGCCCCGATCGTGGGCGCCCGCAACGTCGAGCAGCTCGAGGGCTCGCTCGCGGCCCTTGAGATCGACCTGACGCCCGAGATCCGCGACCAGATCTCGGCCCTCTCCCCCACGCCGCCGCCCGCCACGGACCGCGCCGAGGTGCTCACGGGGAAGTGGGGGTAAGTCCATGCCGCAGCAAACGGCGCGACACCCGGCCATGACAGCGGGGCTCACGCTCCTGTTCGCCGTGGCCGGGGGCGCCGCCGTCGGGAACCTGTATTGGGCCCAGCCGCTGCTCGACGCGATCGCGGCCGATCTGCACGCGTCCGCCGCGACCGCGGGCTGGCTCGTCACGGCTACCCAGCTCGGCTACGCCGCGGGGATCCTGCTCATCGTGCCGCTCGGCGACGTGCTCGACCGGCGGCGCCTCGTCGTCGTCATGATGCTCGCCTCCGCCGCGGCGCTCGTGCTGTGCGCGCTTGCGCCCTCGATGGCCTTTCTCCTCGTCGCAGTGAGCCTCCTGGGCGTCACGACCGTCGCGGGGCAGATCCTCACCCCGCTCGCGGGCGACCTCGCCGACACCGCGCATCGCGGCCGCGTGGTCGGCACCGTCGTGGCGGGCATCCTCACGGGCATCCTCGCGTCGCGGACCATCAGCGGCCTCGTTGCCGCGGCCGGCGGGTGGCGGGCCGTGTATGCGGTGGCCGCGGTCGCCGTCGTCGTTCTCGCGGGGCTCTTGTACCGCGTCCTTCCGCCGCTCGCACCCAAGGCGAGCATCCCGTACGCGAGGCTCCTCGCGTCGGTGGGCGCCGCCCTCGTCAATGAGCGCTCGGTGCGATGGACGCTCGCGCTCTCCACCGCGGGGTTCGCGGCATTCACGCTGTTCTGGACCTCGCTCACGTTCCTGCTCGCGGGCCCGCCGTTCAACTACCCGGTCGCCGTGATCGGGCTCTTCGGACTCGCGGGGATCGCCGGTGCCGTGACGGTGCAGCGCGCGGGCCGCCTGCATGACCGCGGCTGGTCACTGCCCGCGACCGGCATCGCGTGGGCGCTCGCGCTCGCCTCGTTCGCGCTCGCGGAGTTCGCGCGGAGCTCGGTCGTGATCGTCATCGCGGTGGTCTTCGTGCTCGACGTTGCGATCCAAGGCCAGAGCGTGCTCAACCAGACCCGGCTGCTCTCCCTCTCGCACGAGGCCCGCAGCCGCCTCAACACGGTCTACGTCACGGCGAACTTCATCGGCGGCGCGATCGGCTCGGCGGCCGCCGCACTCCTGTGGTCGGCGGGCGGGTGGACGGCCGTCGCCGCGGCGGGCATCGCACTCAGCTGTTTCGCGCTCGCCGTGTGGACGATTGGCCGGAAGGGCCCGCTCGCGGTCCCGAAATCCCCGGAATCTCCGTAATCTTGCGCCTTTGACGCGCCACTCCAGCGCATTTGTTGCACAGACGTTCTCCCATGGGTTTATCGTGGTCCCGCACGACCGGGTCCCAGGCGCCCCACCTGGCTCGGCGCCACCCACTGCGGGAGGAACCACCATGGTGCTGAAACGGCCTTATCGGAACTACCGGGAAATGCACTTGGGCGACGTCCTCGACGAGCTCATGCGCCGCCGCCAGCTCAGCTGGTCGTGGTCCTATACGAGAGCCGAGCTCCAGCCCCTCTTCGTGGTCACGCTAGCGACGAGCGGGCCCTGGTCCTACCACCTCAAGGGCGCCGAGGACCTTGCGGCAAGGATCGCGGCCCGCGAGCACATCGCGTGGCTCCCGGTCCCCGAACCCGGCACGGAGGCTGGCTACCGCGCGACGCTCGCGGCGATGGCGGACCTCGAGCGCGAGTTCGCCATCCCGGCCCTACGGCCCGCCTATCGCGGCGAGCCCGCTTAAGATTCAGCGTGTGAGCACCGTCCCCACCCCCGGCACGACCCGTGATGCCAACCTGCTGCGGACCGGGCTCCGCCTCGAGTACGCCACGCTGGGCTGGAACGTGGTCGAGGTCGGGTTCATCGGCTACGCCGCGGCCCTGGCCGGGTCCCCGGCACTGGCTGGCTTCGGGCTCGATACCCTCATCGAGATCTTCGCCTCGCTGGTCGTAGTGTGGGAGCTGAAGGGCGTGCATCGGGAGCGCGAGGCGCGAGCTCAGCGGCTCATCGGCGTCGCCTTCATGGTCTTGGGCCTGTACCTCACCGCCCAGGTCATCGTCGTCTTGGCCTCGGGCTCCCGCCCGGAGGCGTCCCCGCTCGGCATCGTCTGGACTGCACTCACGGTGGTCGTCATGTTCGGTCTCGCGTGGGGCAAGCTGCGAACCGGGCGCCTCATGGGGAACCCCGTCTTGGTCAGCGAGGGCAAGGTCACGCTCATCGACGGCTATCTCGCGGCCGCCGTAACGCTCGGCCTGGTGCTCAACGGGCTCTTCGGCTGGTGGTGGGCCGATCCCCTGGCCGGCGTGGTAGTCATCGCCTACGCCGCCCGGGAGGCGTGGGAGACGTTCAAGACGTGACGGCTTAGGCCTGGCCCTGCGTGGCGGGCGGGACGCGCAGGCTTCCGTACCGTTCCATGCGGTGCCACCGCAGATGGACGCCCGCGAGCGCCGTCACGACGGACTGGATGACCACGAGGTACATGAGCTGCCGGTAGACGAACTGCTGCAGCGGGAGCGTCCAGAGCGGGCGCAGGGACTCCTTGTCGAGGCGGAAGGCGTACCCGGCCATGAGCAGCTGGACGGCGAGGAACACGAGCCAGAGGGCGCCGATGCGGACGGGGTCGAGGAAGATCAGGCCGTAGATCGCGAAGATGTCCACCACCGGCGCGAAGAGCGGCAGGAGCACCTGCAGCACGAGCAGGTAGCCGAGGCCGCGGCGTCCGAGCTTGCCGGCCTGCCCGCCCTGGAACACCGCGCCTCGGTGCTTCCACATGGCCTGGAGCGTGCCGTAGCACCAGCGGTACCGCTGCTTCCACAGCGCGCCCAGCGTTGCGGGCGCCTCGGTCCAGGCCCGCGCGTCGTCCTGGTAGACCACGCGCCAGCCGTCGCGGCACAGGGCCATCGTGAGGTCGGTGTCCTCGGCGAGGGTGTCGGCGCTCACGCCGCCCACCCGGAACAGGGCGTCGCGGCGGAACGCGCCGATGGCGCCGGGGACGGTCGGCATGCACTCCGCGACGTCGAAGAGGCGGCGGTCGAGGTTGAAGCCCACCACGTACTCGATGTGCTGCCACGCGCCGAGGATCCCGCCGCGGTTCGCGACCTTGGTGTTCCCGGACACGGCGCCGACGCGAGGATCGGCGAAAGGCTGGATGAGCGCACGGACGGTGTCGGGCTCGAAGACGGTGTCGCCGTCGACCATGACCACAAGCTCGTGGGACGCGAGCTCAAGGCCCGCGTTGAGCGCGGACGGCTTGCCGCCGTTCTGCTTTCGGACCACCCGCACGCCTGGGAGGCCGAGCGCTTCGACGAGGTCCGCGGTGCCGTCCGTCGAGCCGTCGTCGACCACGATGATCTCGACCGGATGCTTCGACGCCGCGATGGACCGGACGGCGGCCTCGATCCCCGCCGACTCGTTGTACGCCGGCACGATCACCGTGACCGGCTCCGTGATCTCGGGCCGGATCGGCGTCGTGATGCGGCGGCGGCCGCGGCCCGCGTTCTGCGCGCGGCGGGCCGCCCGGCGGTGCCGGGCCGCGAAGCCGATCACGAGCACGGCCCGGATGAACGTCACGACGCCGCTCGCGAGGAGCGCCCACGAGATTCCGGTGACGACCCAGTCGCTCAGCCGGATGCCCCACACGAACGCCGCGCCGCTCAGCTGTTCCGCGGCGGTTGCGTCCCGCATGCTCGTGATCCCCACGGCCTCGCCCGCGGTCGTGACCTTGAAGCCCTGGTTCGCGAACGCCGTGAGGCTCGCGTCGAGGGCGGCGACGCTCTGATCCCTGTCTCCCCCGCCGTCGTGCATGAGGAGCACCTGGCCCTGCGGGCCTGTCGGGGAGAGGTTCTTCACGATGGTCGCGACGCCGGGCCGCTGCCAGTCCTCGCTGTCCTTCGTGGTGAGGACCGTGAGGTAACCCTGGTTCGCCGCGGCGCGCATGGCGGCCCACGTCCCGTCCCTGACCGCGTCGTTCTCCGAGCTGTACGGCGGGCGCAGGAGCGTCGCAGCGTGGCCCGTGATGCCCGTGATCACCTGCTGGTCGCCCTGCACCTCGAGCTGCTGGCGCCAGGCGGGGGCGCTCCCGAGGTCGGCGTGGGTCAGCGTGTGGACGCCGATCTCGTCGCCGTCCGCGACGATGCGCTGCACGATCTCCGGGTAGTCGATCGCGGCCGAGCCGACCACGAAGAACGTCGCGTGCACGTGGTGCTTCTCGAGCACGTCGAGGATCTGCGGCGTCCACTCGGGATCGGGGCCGTCGTCGAATGTGAGCGCGAGGGTGCGGTCCGGAGCTGCGACGGTGCGCACGGTCGCGCCCCGCGCGTCGACGACCGGACCGCCGTGGGACACCGCGTCGGGGACGGTGCCCGCGGAGCCTTCCGCGGGGACCGAGTCGTCGCCGATCCCGGCGAGGTGATGGATGTAGCCCTGGACTGTCAGCGCGACGCCGACGGCGATCAGCACGGCGAGGAGGACCGCCCAGTGGGCCCGCACACGGGCAGGCCG